>CAIQQR010000081.1 GCA_903874055.1 uncultured Bacteroidota bacterium
AAAGATAATTATACCGTTTTCTTAACAGCAGATCATGCTGTAGCGAATATTCCAGCATATGCAAAAAAGCATAATTTACCAGGAGAAAACTACGATGATGGCGCCGTAAAAAACGATATTACTGCTTGTTTAAACGCACATAATTTAAACCCTAAATTAATTTCATTCGTAGGGGAATACAATATTTATTATAACCATCCTTTAATGGACAGCTTACACATAAGCAATGAAACTTTAACTAATTTAATTACGAATTATCTTGAGAAAAAACCATCGGTTTTACAGGTGGTTGAAAGCAGAAAAGCAGCCATTGCAGCACTTCCTCAGGTGGCAAGAGAAAAAATTGTAAATGGCTACAATGCACAAAGAGGTGGAGATTTAATGTTGTTGACTAAATCTGGCGTGGTTGACGGCTATCCTACTGGCACAAGTCATGGCGTTTTATATAACTATGATGCTCATATCCCATTCTTAATCGTTGGAAATGGAATTAAACAAGGAGTTGTAAACACACCCACTTATATGACAGATATTGCTCCTACCATTACCACTTTATTAGGAATTCAAATGCCTAGTGGTTCAATAGGTAAGCCGGTGCTTGAAGTATTGAAATAATTTTAACATAGTTATAAAGTAAAAAGCACATTTTAACAATGTGCTTTTTACTTTATTTCAATATCTTAGGTGTATAAAAATACAATTATGAAAAAATTATTATTCGCTGGTTTATTTTTAATGGCTGCAAATTTTGCTTTTGCAGCTGAAAAATGTACTGCTGATTGTCACAAAGCAGAACATAAATGTACAAAGGCTTGTCATAAGGATGGAGCTGGTCATATTGCAAATCATGGAGAAAAAGGCCACATGTGTACAGCCAAAGATTGTAAGCATGATTGCGGTAAAGAATGCATGAAAAAAGCTTAGTCACAAATTATTTCAAAAGCTATTTTACTAAAAGAGCCACTCTATTGAGTGGCTCTTTTTATTTGTATCATGCGCTTTTAATAACACAGGTATCAATTACGCAAGTTTATACTACGCAAGTTTCTTTTGCAAATTAGAGTCTAACGCGTCTAAGAATTCTTCTGTGTAAACATAATGCTCGCCATGGCTTACTTTGTTTCCATGAACACAAACTGCTAAATCCTTAGTCATAATTCCAGACTCAACTGTTTCCACACAAACTTCTTCTAAAGCTTTTGAGAAACGAATTAACTCCTGATTGTTATCCAATTGACCACGGAATTCTAATCCTCTTGTCCATGCAAAGATAGATGCAATAGGGTTTGTAGAAGTTCTGTTTCCTTTTTGGTGCTCGCGGAAGTGACGTGTCACAGTTCCGTGTGCTGCTTCTGCTTCCATTACTTTACCATCTGGCGTAATTAAAGTGGAAGTCATTAAACCTAATGAACCAAAACCTTGAGCAACGGTATCAGACTGTACATCACCATCATAGTTTTTACACGCCCATACGAAATTACCATTCCATTTTAAAGCACTCGCAACCATGTCATCAATTAAACGGTGCTCATAAGTAATTCCCGCTTCCTGATATTTAGCTTTGAATTCATTTTGATATACTTCTTCAAAAATGTCTTTAAAACGACCATCATATTTTTTCAAAATGGTATTTTTTGTAGACAAATATAAAGGCCATTTTTTAGCCAATGCTTGATTAAAACAAGCACGTGCAAAACCATAAATACTTTCGTCGGTATTGTACATTGCTAATGCAACGCCATCCCCTTTATAATTAAATACTTCAAATTCTTGATTGGTTCCATCCTCACCTTCAAACTTAATAGTTAATTTACCTTTTCCTTTTGTTACAAAGTCAGTTGCACGATACTGATCACCAAATGCGTGACGACCTATACAAATTGGAGCAGTCCAATTTGGCACTAATCGAGGCACGTTGCTACAAACAATTGGCTCACGGAATACAGTACCATCTAGAATGTTACGAATTGTTCCGTTTGGACTCTTCCACATTTGCTTTAACTTAAACTCTTCCACTCTTTGCTCATCTGGAGTGATTGTAGCACATTTAATACCAACACCATATTGCTTGATAGCATTAGCTGCATCAATAGTTACTTGGTCATTAGTTTCATCACGATACTCCATACCCAAATCGTAATATTTAATATCAATTTCTAAATAAGGTAAGATCAACTTATCCTTAATGAACTTCCAAATAATTCTGGTCATTTCATCACCATCCAATTCAACCACTGGATTGGCTACTTTAATTTTTTGTCCCATAGCTTTATAAAATTTTGTCTGCAAATGTACAAAATGTAGCTATAAATTATTGAATAAACAGCTTAAAAGCTGCCTAAAAAAGGAAGATTATCCCAATCATCTAATGATTTACAATCAATACAGGAATAGATACCTTATGCCTAACCGATTCAATGGTTTCCCCAAAAAGATAGTCTTTCCACCCTTGGTGTTTATGGGCTCCCATAACTAACAATTGTGCGTCTTTTTCTTGAACAATTCTTACAATTTCTTTAACCCTATTTCGGTATCCTAAAACAGTCGTGGATTTATACCCTTTTTCAAATAATGCAGCAACATAACCATCTAGTCGCTCCTGATCTTTTCTAGATTCAATGTCATCACTTGCTTCTAATAAATAATTAGCCGTGGCACTTTCAACTATATGAATAAAGATAAATTCTGTTACCTGGTTGTCGTCCTGTGGTTGTTGAATAAATGCATGATCAATTGCAGTCTTAATTAATTTTTTATCACTGCTTGAAAAATCAACTGCAATAGCAATTCTATTTACAGGAGTTGCTTTAGTCCAATCTAACTCAACAAGGTCACCATGCAAATCAATATTATAATTTTTACCTTGCTTGGCGATCCAGGGATAAATAGTAATATAAACAAGCAATCCTACAAAAAATAATACTAATAAAATAACAATTCCCTTTAATAATATTTGATTGGTTGAATCTAAAAAAGAACTCAAAAAATCAAATACCAAATGGCCATTTAAATACACTAAAATTGAGGCAACTACCCAAGAAATTAATTTCACCTTCCACCCAATCGCAAATTCACCCATAGTGCTTTTATCGCTCACAAAATGTATCAGTGGAATGACTGCATACCCTAATTGTAAACTTAAAATTACCTGACTAAAAATTAATAATGCATCTACCCTTCCTTCTCCTAAAATTCCTATCACCAATACAGCAGGAATAATGGCTACTAAACGTGTTATTAGTCTTCTTATCCAGGGATTTAATCTTAATTTTAAATACCCTTCCATTACTATCTGCCCCGCTAAAGTGCCCGTTACTGTTGAGCTTTGACCTGCTGCAATTAATGCAATGGCAAATAATATGGGTGCCATTTTTGAACCTAATAAGGGAGCCAATAAAGCATGGGCATCTTCTATTTTAGCAACTTCCTTATGACCTGTTGTATAAAAAGCAGTTGCCGCTAAAATTAAAATAGCCGCGTTCACAAAAAATGCTGCATTTAATGCAACTGCACTGTCTATAAAATTATAAAAAATAGATTTTTTAATGCCTTCAACATTACGATCTATCTTTCTTGTTTGTACTAAAGCAGAATGTAAATATAAATTGTGCGGCATCACAGTAGCTCCAATAATCCCCACTGCAATATATAAAGCCTCAGGAGATAATTTAGTTGGAATAAACCCTTTTATTGCATATGACAAATTTGGTTTAGCTATAAATAATTGAATAAAAAAACTAAAGCCAATAGTTGCCACTAACAAAATGATGAAGGCTTCCATTTTTCTAATCCCATAACGTTGTAAGAATAAAAACAAAAAAGTATCTGTTACAGTTATTAAAGTGCCGTACATCATGGGAAGACCCGTCAATAATTTTATTCCAATGGCCATACCTAATACTTCGGCTAAATCGGTGGCAGCAATTGCTAATTCTGCTAAAATGTATAAGGATAAATTTACAATGGGTGGATAGGTTTCTCTATTTACTTGTGCTAAGTCAAGTCGTCGTACAATCCCAAGTCTGGCACTTAAGCTTTGTAATAAAATAGCCATTAAATTACTAAGTAACAATATCCAAATTAATTGATACCCAAAAGCTGCACCTCCCGCTAAGTCAGTTGCCCAATTACCTGGATCCATATAACCAACACTCACTAAATAAGCAGGGCCAATAAATGCCAATAGTTTCCTCCATCCTACTTTTTTTTGTACGGAGACGGATTCATTTAAGTTGTCTAGGGATTTGCCAGTGCTCATATTGTAAATTTAGACATAAAAGCTTTTGCTATACTCAGTTTATAGTCTAATTTTATGAAAATTTAAGGAATGCGAAATTGGTGTCTTTTTGGAATTATATGTTTACTGATTGCTTGTGGTGAAAAAGCACCCGATTTGTCAGGGAATACGCCTATTAAGGTAAATGACTTTAATAAAATTTTCAAACCCGCTGTACTTCCTACTACTATTACCGACACCAGTTTTAAGAAAATCACTGATACCCTTACCATTCAAAGAAAAGCATTAGCCCAATTTGTTCCCGATTCTGTTATTGAACAATTTATGGATTCAAAAAATACTAAAAAAACAAGTATCCATCCTTTAATGAAAATTAATGAAGATGCTGCTTACTACTTATTATTGAACATTAAATATCCCAAAAAAATAGAAATCGTTGCATTGGTATTTGATAAAAAAAATAAATTCTTGGATTACAAAATCATCACTGAATTTAATGACGAAAATAAAAATTCATCAAAATATGAGAAGACTTTAAATATTAACCGAGAACCTTCCTTTTTAGTAGAAGAAAATAATACCAATAACCAAGGACAAAATACTTATGAAAAAAAGGGATGGGCTTTTTCGGAAGGTAGTTTTAGATTGATCTATTTTGATAGTAATAAGAAACCCGAAAATACAGTAATCATCAATCCAATAGATACTGCTGCTACTAAAAATGTGTTCAGTGGGAATTACGGTTCAGATCCCAAAAATTTTATTTCATTGAGAGACTATGGTGCTCCTAACAAATATCAATTTTTTATCCACTTTGAAAAAAACGAAGGTGCTTGTACAGGTGAATTAAAAGGCATACTTCAGTTTAATAAAAACACCGCCACTTACAATGAAAAAGGCGATGCTTGTATAGTTCATTTTTCCATTGAGGGTAATAATATTACCATGAGAGAGGATGGAAATTGTGGTAATCATCGAGGGATGACATGCTATTTTAACGACAATTTTGACAAAGTTAGGAAGTCAAAAAAAAAGAAATAATCCACAAAAAGCCGTTGCAAACGATTGTTATTCACACCTAAATGTGTAAAATGTACATTTTAGGCAAATACCTTTATATTGCAGACAAATTAACAAACGCCCTATAACTATGAGTTTTAGAAATTACCAGGTGCCTTATACAATAAACGATCAGTTTAAGAAAAAGGCAGCTTACTTTTCTATGGAATTTGCCATCCATCAGCCTTTAAAAATTTACAGTGGTGGACTAGGCTTTTTAGCAGGATCACATTTAAGAAGTGCCTACGAATTAAAACAAAACATGATCGGAGTTGGTATCCTTTGGAAATATGGATATTATGATCAAGCAAGAAATCAGGATCAAACTTTGCAGGTAACTTTCATGGAGAAAATTTATAGCTTCTTGGAAGATACTGGTATCAAGTACCAAATCATGATTCATGACCATCCAGTTTGGGTAAAAGCTTATTACTTAGCACCTACTACTTTTAATAGCGCACCTTTATTTTTATTAAGTACTGATTTACCCGAGAACGACTATGTTTCTCAAACCATTACGCACCGATTATATGATGCAAATGTGGCTACTAAAGTGGCTCAGTTTATTTTATTGGGTGTGGGTGGTGCTAAATTGATTGATGAATTAAATTTTGAACCAGAAGTTTATCATTTGAATGAAGCACACGGTTTTTCTAGTGCGTTCTACTTATTAAATAAATACAAATCATTAGACGAAGTTAAAAAGCGTTTAGTGTTTACAACACATACTCCAGAGGAAGCAGGTAATGAAAAGCATGACATTTATTTATGTCATAAAATGGGTTATTTCTGCGGACTGAGTATTGATGATGTAAGAAAATTAACCGGACTAGTGGATGACCAGTTCAATCACTCTTTAGCTGCATTACGTTTTGCAAGAAAAGCAAATGGAGTATCAGAATTGCACGGACATGTAAGCCGTGAAATGTGGGGCAAACATGAAGGTATTTGTCCAATTGATCATATTACCAATGCACAAAACTGGACATATTGGGCAGATAAAAAATTATATACTACAGCTGAAGCAAAAGACAATGCCGCATTTGATAGTCGTAAAAACTATTTGAAAAAGCGTGCTTTTGAAATTGTTGCGGATCAAACAGGTAAAGTTTTTGATCCAAACGTTCTGACTATTGTTTGGGCACGAAGATTTGCTGGATATAAACGTGCTGACTTCCTTTCATGGGACTTAGAACGCTTTGAAAAATTATTAGGCAACCTAAAGCACCCAGTACAAATCATATTCGCTGGAAAGCCTTATCCAGTTGACTATCCTGCTATTTCTCAATTTAATAACCTAGTACACTTAAGCAAAAACTATAATAATGTTGCGGTATTAATTGGCTATGAATTAAGCTTGAGTAAAAGTTTAAAACAAGCATCTGATGTTTGGTTAAATAATCCACGTGTTCCAAGAGAAGCTTCAGGTACTTCAGGTATGACTGCTGCTATGAACGGTTCTGTGAATTTCTCAACAGATGATGGTTGGATTCCAGAATTTGTGAAACATGGTAACAACGGATTTGTTGTGCCAAAAGCAGATTATGCAAACATGAACACTCAGGAGCAGGATGATTATGATTTAGAAGAATTGTATAAAATACTAGAGAACGAGATTGTTCCAATGTATTATGAAAATAAAGATAAATGGCGCTCCATCACCATCAATGGCATGAACGATGTTCGTGTTCAATTTGATAGTAATAGAATGGCTGAGGAGTATTACGAAAAAATGTACAAGACGAATTAATAAAATAGCCCTTAATAAAATTTAAGGGCTATTTTATTTTCTCTCTTTTGATTTTTTCAAAGCACCCCATAAAGGAGTGCTTTGATTTACTTTTCCTTAATAAAATTTAAGGGCTATTTTTTTGATACTAATATTGGAACGGCTTACCATCCACCATTACTTCTTGATTTACATCATCAAAAGTTACTTTTTGACCTGTTCTACAAGCAGCATTCGTCATTATAGTAGCAATAGAATGTTGATACCCCGCTTCCACTGGTGCATTGGGTTGTTTACGAGAACGAATACATTCCATCCAGTTTCTTACATGCGCTGATGTTAAAATATCTCCCCCTGTATTGGCACCAGCAGCTGCTTTGATACTTGCATCCGTCAAACTTATTTCGGGTAATAAATTTTCTTTCATACCCATCGGAGACGCAAAATTTTGAGTAAGGCCTCCTTTTGGAGAAACGGTGTTATTAATTAAATTTAATTGCCCTCCATTAGAATAATACATTTCTGTCGGACTATCATCCCCATTATGCATTCTGGACATGAATACCACTTGAAAACCATCATTCATATTATCCAACGGCCCATAGTCAAAAACTGCGGTGGTGGTATCCCAATTTTTTCGACCATCCTTCCATGCATAAACACCACCATTAGCGGTTACGCTTCTTGGATGTGGCAATTTACTAAACCAATGTACAGTATCAATTTGATGACTCATCCATTGGCCTGGCATTCCTGATGAATAAGGCCAAAATAAACGATACTCTAAATATTTTCTAGGATCAAAATTTTCATAAGGTCTATTTAATAAAAAGCGTTTCCAATCTAAATCTTCTTCTTTACATTGTGCAACCAAGGCAGGTCGTCTCCATCTTCCTGGCTGATTTACATTCCATGTTAATTCCACCATGGTAATTGGACCAAACTTTCCTGCCTGAATAAAATCTGCAGCCGCTTTATAATTTACGCCACTACGTCTTTGAGATCCAATTTGAACAATTCTATCACTTGCTTTTATGGCTTTTAAAGCCATGCGATTGTCTTCCATGGTTTCTGCAAATGGCTTTTCACAATACACATCCATACCTGCTTTTACAGCTTCCACTGCATGTATGGCATGCTGAAAATCGGCCGTACTAATAAATACGCCATCAATATCTTTTTTTGAATAGAGTTCTTCGTTATTGTGTGCAACACGAATATCATGACCCATTTTATCTTTTAAAAATGCAGCACCTTCCTCTCTTCGTAGTTTCCAAATATCAGAAACTGCCACTATATCAAAATTCAATTCTTTATAATGATTCAAGAATGAAGGAAAATGAGATTGTCTAAATCGGTCCGAAAAACCAACTACGCCCAATCTTACTCTGTCATTTGAACCAATAATATTAGCATAGCTTTTTGCAGAAAACCCAAAGGATGATGCATAAGTTACTGCAGTAGCTTTTGCTGTATTTTTTATAAAAGACCTTCTTGAATTTTTCATAGTATTTCGATTTGTAAAAAGTTTTTAAAGTCTGAATAGTTTTAATAAAAATTATAGTTCTTTAATTTTTATGCTTCTAAAGGAAACGTTTGTTCCATGTTCTTGTAATAAAATATGTCCTTTATCAGCCATTCCAAAATTAGGCCAAACTGCGTATTTACTTTTAGCCACCAATGCATAAAAATATTGAGTACCTCTTTGATACTCCACCACTTTCCAACCATTAATCCAATGTTCTACTTTTCCGTCAGGGAAAACAATAATACGACCTCTGTTCCATTCACCCACAGGCAATTTTTCTCTACGCCCTTCGCCTATTCTTAAGGCAGGAATCATGTCATATAAGGATGCCATAGTTCTATTTCCAATACTTCCCAACTTAGCATCAGGATGTTTATCGTCATCTAAAATTTGATATTCTAATCCAATGGCAGAACCTTGATTATTCTCTTTTTCAGTTACAAAATATTTAACTCCACTGTTTGCAGTATCACTTATTTTGAATTCAAATTGTAAATCAAACGCATGAAACTCTTGCTCTGTAACAATGTCACCTCCATTGGTAGATTCTGCGCCATTGGCACCGCGTACATTTAAAGTACCGTCTTTAACAAACCAAGTGCCGTCAGGAAATGTTTTTTTGTAAGCCCCTCTCCAACCATTGGTTGTCTTGCCGTCCCACAACAAACGAACCCCACTCTTTTGCTCATCCGGGGAAATGGTATTTGGAATAAGATTTACAACAAATAAATTATCTGCAGATGCAGGTTTTAAATTAGAAGTTTGGATGCGTATATTTTTCCATCTTACCTCCTGCCCAGCATCTTTTGGATTTTTTATTTCATGCACTTGTAATGAAATAAAACCTTTTGCGGTCATATTATCTACAATATGCGCACAAGGTATTCCATTAATCCAGGTTCTGATATTATTCCCTATACATTCAATTTTATAATGATTCCATTGATTATTTTTAAAAGCAGCTTTTGCAGCAACATTATATTCTAATGGATACAGCCAACCTCTTCTTGCCTCATCATAAATTCCTCCACTCCAAGCTCTTGACGATGGATCAATTTCCATTTGATATCCATGAACTCTTTTAGGAGTATGCTTATCGGTAACAGTACAATGATCATTTTCGTCAGCCAATTCACTTCTAAATTGAATGCCTGAATTCATATTAACATCCACTTTTAAATCCAACTCTAAAATAAAATCACCATACAATTTATCAGTAGATAAAAAACTATTGGGTTCATCCGCTACTGTTCTACCTACAATTTCACCATTTTCGACGGTATATTTTGCTTTACCATTATATTGAACCCAGCCTTTTAAATCTTTTCCATTAAATAGACTAGTCCAATTGGATGCTTGAGCAAATGCTTTATGTTGGATAAAAAATAAAGATAACAACACAAAAGCATTTCTGCCTTTAGGTAAATACAATCGCATAGTGTAGAATTTACATTAAGATAAAAATAATTCTATACAAATGCGAAATGAAGGAGAATTATTTATGTTAAACTCCTTAAAATTCCTAGCTCAAGGCCTCTAATTTCAGCTAGTCCTCTTAATCTACCAATAGCAGAATAACCCGGATTTGTTTTCTTTTTTAAGTCATCTAACATTTGATGTCCATGGTCAGGTCTTACAGGAATGTTACATTTCCTTTTATTCATGGCAATCACCAATTCTTTGATTACAGCATACATGTCTACATCTCCATCCAAATGATTGTCTTCGAAAAAATCACCAAATTCATTTCTTCGGGTACTTCTTAAATGAATAAAATGAATACGTTCAGAAAACTGCTTAACCATTTCGGGTAAATTATTGGATGGGATAACTCCGAATGAACCTGTACAAAAACACAATCCATTGCTCAATGATGGAACTGCTTGTATCAGTGCATTCATATCACTTGCATTAGATACTACTCTTGGCAAACCTAAAATAGAAAACGGGGGGTCATCGGGATGAATGGACATTACTACACCAACATTATCCGCAACTGGTATGATTTCTTTTAAAAAATGAATTAGGTGAGATTGTAATTTACTATGATCAATGCCCTTGTAAGCGTCTAAAGCTTGTTGAAATTGCTCAATAGTGAAACTCTCTTCACTACCAGGAAGACCAGCAATAATATTTCTTTGCAATAATAATTTTTCCTCCTCTGACATTCCTTCAAACCTTTCTTTAGCACGCTCAATCGTGTGTTGATCATAATCCAAGGATGCATTTTTACGTTTTAAAATAAATAAATCAAAGGCAACAAATGCTGCCATTTCAAAACGTAAAGCCTTGGATCCATCTTCAACCTCATAACTCAAATCAGTCCTAGTCCAATCTAATACTGGCATAAAATTATAGGTAATATTTTTTATGCCACAAGCTGCTAAATTGATGATACTATTTTTATAATTTTCAATAAATGTCTCAAAGCCTTCTGCCTGGGTTTTAATAGCTTCATTCACTGGAACACTTTCTACAACTACCCATTGCAATCCAGCAGATTCAATCAATTCTTTTCTTTTATTAATTTCGTTAATTGTCCATACATCCCCATTTGGAATATGATGTAATGCTGTTACAACTCCTGTACAACCTGATTGTTTTATATCGGATAGTGAAACCGGATCATTCGGCCCAAACCATCTCATGGATTGTTGCATCATATGTTTTGCATTCCCATAAGAAGGTGAATTGAATTTTTTCATAGTTTTTCTTCTAAAATACCATGCCAATTTAATTAAGTTTATGCATAGATCG
>CAIQQR010000082.1 GCA_903874055.1 uncultured Bacteroidota bacterium
ACTTGCAACACTTGGAAATTTAATTTTAAACTAAAGGAGCAATGTCCTTAAGGCTTTCTTGTTGTCTTGCTCTTTCCCAATTATCCATTAATTCATTTTGATGAATGGCTGTCCACTCTGAGACTATTGCTAAAACTCTAGGTGGAAGATACCCACCAATGATTTGATTTTTTTCAATATCAATGATGCCTTCAAAATCAGCATACACAGCATGAAAATGAGGAGGATTATGATCCCTATAAAACATGCGAATAATAACCCCTAGGAAATAACTAATTTGTGGCATGGGTCAATTTTGGACTGAGAATTTCTCCAAAATGTTTACCAGTTAATTCGGAATAAATAGTAGTAGCATCAATTTCAAGTTCATTTGACCAAGCAATTGAATACCCATTTGTATAAACCTTAGCGAATTCATTTTTATCTTGAAGTACTTTGAAAATTCCCTTTTGAACCAAATCGTTTAATTCAATAGTGCCATAAACACCATCATCAAATTTGATGCTAATGATATAGTCAGATATATATTTAACTTCTTGAACTTTCATACCCAAATTTACAAAGAAAAAACAGACAAATACGGGTGAACGTATAAATACACCTTAATATGGGTCAAATCAACCCAGAACTTTAATTGGAGTACTTCTAACTCACTCATAGACAAAGAAAAAGCCATCATTTCTGATGGCTTGTCCAGTGTGGCTCCCCCTTCTGGACTTGAACCAGAGACCCTCTGATTAACAGTCAGATGCTCTAACCAACTGAGCTAAGGAGGAGTATTCCCTTTATGGGGTGGCAAAAATAATACATTTTGGCAAAGTACAAAAACTTTAAAAGAAAGAATTAGGCTTAAACCCAATAAAAATTCCTTCGGGGCGGGTTTCGACAGGGTAAGTCTTTAAAAAATAGCCCTCTCCTGTAGTATTACGGCCATTTTTCATGTCAAAAGCATACCTGTGAAGGGGGCAAACTACCTGACCCAATGGATTTATATAACCCGAAGCCATTCTTCCGCTAGCATGGGGGCATTTTTGAGCAAAAGCATAATATACGTCGGCCCACTTAGCAAGGGTAAATTTTCGGCCTTCTAGCTCCATTTCGAGCATGCCATTTTCCGTAAAATCTAATTCCAAAGGAAATGCTGTAATCAATACCCAATTCATAAAACGCTGATTAAACTTATTAGGTAAAGAAAACTGTTTTGTACGGATATTTTACTTGATACATATCGCGCACTTTATGCAATATAACTGTTCTCAATTCTTCGATATTTTGTTTTTCAATCGCAGAGACAAAAACACATTGATTGTTGGTGATTCCATTCCAACGCTCTTTTAACTCTCTCAAAATATCTTCCTTCACTTCGTCCTCCAACCACTCGTCAAAATATTTTTGCTTGTACAAATCCATCTTATTAAAAATAGTAACCACTGGTTTATCAAAAGCTTTTAACTCTTGTAAAGTTTTGTTGACAACAGCAATTTGATCCTCATATTGTGCATGTGAAACATCCACTACATGCAACAACACATCTGCCTCTCGCACTTCATCTAAAGTACTTTTAAAACTTTCTACTAAATGATGCGGAAGCTTGCGAATAAATCCAACTGTATCACTTAATAAAAAAGGAGTGTTTTCAAAAACCACTTTACGTGTAGTGGTATCAAGGGTGGCAAACAATTTATTTTCTGCAAACACATCGCTCTTACTCATTAAATTCATAATGGTGCTTTTGCCTACATTAGTATAACCTACAAGAGCAACACGAATAAACTCACCACGCTCCTTACGTTGCGTGAAAGATTGCTTATCTATTTCCTCTAATCTTTTTCTGAGTAAAGAAATTTTATCTTTAACAATACGACGATCCGTTTCAATTTCAGTTTCACCAGGACCACGTGAACCAATTCCAGCACCCTGTCTTTCCAAGTGTGTCCACATTCCTTTTAAGCGAGGTAAAATATATTGATACTGCGCAAGCTCCACCTGTACTTTCGCTTGTGCTGTTCTTGCACGGGAAGCAAAAATATCTAAGATTAAATCGCTTCGGTCAATCACTCTACACTTTACTTCTTTTTCAATATTAGAGATTTGAGAGCCTGTTAATTCATCATCAAAAATAACCATGTCAATATCCTTCGCAGCAACATATTGTTTTATCTCCTCCAACTTTCCTTTCCCTACAAAAGTGCGGCTATCTGGATGCTGTAATCGCTGCTTAAACATTTTAATAGTGATTGCGCCAGCCGTCTCCGCTAAAAACGCAAGCTCCGCCAAGTATTCATTTACTTGCTCCTCGGTTTGTTCCTTTTGAATAAGACCCACCAATACTGCTTTTTCTTCCTTTTTAATAATCTGCTTCTTCTCTATCAAAATGCAATGTTTTTACAAAGATAATCTAATGTTTGAGGTAAATAAAAAACCCTCCAAATAGAGGGTTTTCAAAATATTTAAAGTGAATTACTATAAACCACTAATTGTTAAACCAATTGAAAATTTATTCATCACAGCACCATATCCATCACGTAAATAACCTGTAGGAGTATAGCCCATGTCAAGAGAAAAAATACCATAACCAACACGACCCGTTAAAGTAACATCTGTTGAATTAAAGAAACGTGTATCCTCTTGTTTTTCGATAAATGTTTTACCATAAATAGATGCCCCGCTAGCTGTTTCGTAATTTTTAGCTTTTGAATATGCTTTTAATAATGCACCTAATTTTAAACCAGCTGCGGCTTTCCAAGACTTACCTGGATGCGCTGGATCGCTGTAATATCTTAACTCTACAGGTGCTTGTACATAAATTGTAGTTAATTTTTGCTTAGCAAAATGATTTGCAGTTGAATCTAAATTTTGAAAAGGAAGTGTGCTAGCACTTGTCTTTAAATTTGCATAAGTATGGTCGTCAAAAAAGATATTGCTTGTACCTAAACCTGCACCAAATGCAACACTATAATGTTGATTTTTCTTAAAAGGCTTATCGTACATAAAGTAAACATTAAAGTGTCTACTAAATCCACTTGTTTTAACGCTATCCGGGCGACTCATTAAGGCGTCACTACCAAACTGAATCATTAAATGATCCGCAGCACGTCCTGAAAGATCAATTTTAGTATCTGCTGCAGAATTAGATGTTTGCGCCTGAGCAAAGTATCCTAGGAATAAAATAGTTAAAGCCGATAATATTACTTTCTTCATGCCGCAAAAATACTCCAAAAAAAGGGTAGATAACCTTAAAAAAGGTTAAAATATTCGGGTATTATGGTCAATCACATGGTCAATTTTACTATTTTTGCAGCCTGTCATAGTAAAACCTATTATTATGCGGGCCTATAGCTCAGTTGGTTAGAGCACCTGACTCATAATCAGGGGGTCCCAGGATCATGCCCTGGTGGGCCCACAGCCGAAAGGCAACATTATCAAGGGTTTATGCTTTCAAAAGCGTAGACCCTTTTTGTTTGGGGTAATTCCCTGCCAAGTTCCTGCCAGGTTTGG
>CAIQQR010000083.1 GCA_903874055.1 uncultured Bacteroidota bacterium
AGCCCAATATCATGACGTTCAAAATTTTTAAAAAAAATTTATGAACGATAGGGAAAATGAGAAAAATCAAAAAGAGGGAATAAAAAAAGGGGCTAAATTTTATTAGCCCAATATCATGACGTTCAAAATTTTTAAAAAAAATTTATGAACGATAGGGAAAATGAGAAAAATCAAAAAGAGGGAATAAAAAAAGGGGCTAAATTTTATTAGCCCCTTTTTTTATTTATCGCAAACTTCTACGATTAAGAACTTTAAATAGTGTGTGTTTTCCATGCCCCAAATAATAGGGTGGTCACTTGATTGAGATTGATAAGTGACTTGTCTAATTCTTTTCTTTGCATCTCTTGCAGCCATTTCTATTGTGTCTAAAAATAATTCAGGACTCACTAAATTAGTACAACTTGAGCTTACTAAAAATCCGCCATTGCGAATTAGTTGCATGCCCCGTAAATTAATTTCTTTATATCCTGTAACTGCTTTGTCAATATTGTTTCTGCTCTTTGTAAATGCTGGTGGATCCAACATTACCACATCATACTTGCGCCCTTCTCTGCCCCAATTTTTTAATACATCAAATGCATTCATTGCTTCAAACTTTACAATATGATCCAATTTGTTTAATGTAGCATTTTTATTTGCTTGGTCAACTGCTGATTCTGAAATATCAATTCCTAAAACAGACTTTGCACCATAGTGTGCGGCATGAATTTCAAAAGTGCCCGTGTAGGTAAAGGCTCCTAGAACATCAGCTCCTTTTACAATGTTTTGTATAGCTCGACGATTATCTTGTTGGTCTAAAAAATAGCCTGTCTTTTGGCCGTTCTCAATGTTTACATAAAATTGTAAATCATTTTCTTTGATAATTATTTCGGTAGGGAAGGGATCTGTTAAAAATCCTTTTTGTTGTTGCAGGCCTTCTAGCTCTCTAACAGGAACATCATTGCGTTCATAAATTCCTTTCGGATTAAAAATGTTCTTTAATGATTCCACGATGGCATCTTTCCAAACCTCTATTCCATATGATAAAGTTTGTATTACAAAATAGTCATTGAATTTATCAATGATCAATGCAGGTAATCCATCCGCTTCACCAAATACCAGTCTACAATTTTCCGTATATCCTAAATGCTTTCTATAATCCCATGCCGCCTGAATTTTTTGATGAAAAAATGCAGCAGTAATATCTTCTCTTTTACGCGTTAACAAACGAATGATAATTTGAGAAGCTGGATTAATATATCCACGTCCTGCTAATTGGCCATCAAAAAAATAGACTTCTACAATATCTCCAGGTGCCACAGGGCCTGCTATTCTATCCACTTCATTATTGTAAATCCATGGGTGTCCAAGGGCAATTCTTTGGTTAATTTTCCTATTTAAATACACTTTTGTCATGGCACAAAGATAGGCAGGGAATGACTGACAACTTGTTCATTTTTAGCCTAAATAGTGTCAATTTTGCTCTTTTAGCCCTTTGGCAATATATTTGCTCGCAATAGAGTACAATTAGACAATTATGGAAGAAAAAGATAATGTTCAAAACATTTCAGCTGAACAAGTAGAAAATAGCCCTGAAAATGCCCCTGTTGTAGAAAATGAGCCCTTGAGTGAGTTAGATCAAGCAAAGGCAGATTTGGCAGAGCAAAAGGACAAATACCTTCGTTTAATGGCTGAATTTGACAATTATAAGCGAAGAACAGCTAAGGAAAGAATGGACTTGATTCAAACGGCTGGCAAGGATGTAATTGTTTCTTTATTGGATGTATTGGACGATTGTGATCGTGCCGAAAAACAATTAGGAATATCTGATGATATCGCTGTTCAAAAGGAAGGCATACAATTAGTTTTTAATAAAATTCGTTCTACAATGCAGGCAAAGGGGTTAACTGCAATGGAAAGTATTGGTAAAGATTTTGATGCTGAATTACATGAAGCTATTACTGAAGTTCCTGTGCCTGATGACAAACAAAAAGGAAAAGTAATTGACGAAGTGACCAAGGGGTATTTGTTGAATGAAAAAATTATTCGTTTTGCCAAAGTAGTTGTAGGCAAATAAAAATAAGCATATGTCTAAAAGAGATTATTACGAAATATTAGGAGTAAGCAAATCGGCTACTGCGGACGAAATTAAAAAAGCGTATCGTAAAGTTGCGATGCAATTTCATCCAGATAGAAATCCGGGTGATAAAGCTGCCGAAGAAAAATTTAAAGAAGCAGCGGAAGCTTATGAAATATTAAGTGATAATGATAAAAAGGCAAAGTATGACCGTTTTGGACATCAAGCTTTTGGTCCTGGCACAAGTGGGGGTGGCGGTGGTTTCCAAGGAGGCATGGATATGAATGATATCTTTAGTCAGTTTGGTGATATTTTTGGTGATGAAGGATTTGGTGGATTCTTTGGTGGTGGCGGAAGATCTCGCGGAGGAGGAGCTAGAGCAAGAGGTCAAAGAGGAAGTAATTTGAGAATTAAATTAAAATTAAATTTCGAAGAAATTGCCAATGGAGTTACCAAGCAAGTAAAAGTTAAAAAGCATGTGCTTTGTACAACTTGTGGTGGTAATGGTGCAAAAGATAAAAATAGTTTACAAACCTGTACAACATGTAATGGTCAAGGACAAGTAAGAAAAGTAACCAATACTTTTTTAGGGCAAATGCAAACTGTAAATACTTGTCATACATGTAATGGTGAGGGTACAACAGTCACTGCAAAGTGTACTGCATGTAAAGGTGAAGGACGCATTTATGGCGATGAAACTATTTCAATTGATATACCAGCTGGTGTACAAGATGGAATGCAATTAAGCATGTCTGGCAAAGGGAATGCTGGTGAGCGCGGAGGCATGTCGGGCGATTTAATTATTATGATTGAAGAAGAAGCACATGAAACCCTACATAGAGATGGTTTGAATGTTGCTTATGATTTATACATCACTATTCCTGATGCGATTTTTGGTACAAGTGTGGAAGTGCCTACTATTGATGGTCGTGCAAAAATTAAAATTCCAGCAGGAACTCAAAGTGGTAAAATATTTCGCTTAAAAGGGAAAGGTTTTCCAGAAGTGCAAGGATATGCAAAAGGGGATCAATTAATACATGTGAATGTTTGGACTCCACAACATATTAGTGATGAAGAAAAAGCAGCTTTGGAAAAAATGCAAGAAAGTGAAAACTTTAAACCAAAGCCTGTAAAAGGGGAGAAGAGTTTTTACGATCGAGTAAAGGAGGCATTTAAGTAAAATAAAAGAGGGGCTAAATTTCATTAGCCCCTCTTTTATTTTTATGCTTTTAATTGATATATGGACTTGGTGTTTCTGCCTAGTCCATCATAATCTAAGCCATAGCCCACAACAAATTTATTAGGGATGTCAAAACATGCGTAGTCTACTTTTACTGGATAGGCAAGTGCTTCTGTTTTATTTAGTAGTACTGCAATTTTAATGGATGCAGGGCTGCTTGACTCCAATTGAGGTAAGAAATGATGTAATGTTTTTCCGGTATCAATAATATCTTCCACAATAATAATATCACGACCATTTACATTGGTGTCTAATCCAATAGCAGTAATCACATTTCCCGAAGAAGTGGTCCCTTTGTAAGAAGCTAATTTAATAAAACACACTTCCGCTTCAATGGTAATTTGTTTAAAAAGGTCGGCAGTAAATAAAAAAGAACCATTTAAAATAGATAAAAATAGGGGGCGCTTGCCTGCATATTCCTTATTTAATTGGTTTGCTAAATCACTTATTTTTTCTTGAATTATTTCTTCAGTTAAATAAGGTTCAAATTCTTTATCTAATACTTTAATATTGGACATGTATTAATATTTAGAGTGTTAATTACTTTTATTTTTTAAAAAGGGTAGACTTAGTAAGCTTTTTGGCTTTTGATTTGTATTCAAAACTTTAATGGTATCTTTTGTAAGTGCAGGGGCAGTATTATTTACCATATTGAATAAATAAACTATAGTGCCATCCTTTAAACGATCATTATTTAATTTGGGATTATACAATTTAAGAACATTTAGTTGTATTCCTTCTTCTTGACTTATTTCATATAGTGTTTCTTCATTTTTCACAATATGAATTTTATTATTACTTTCTTTCCTTTTTTCTCCTAAAAATATAATTTGATCATTTTCAATTAAATCAGTTTCTGGCAATTCGTTAAACTTATAAAGCTTATACAAGGATATATTATAAGTATTGGCAATTTCCAAAAATGATCTTCCTTTTACACCCCAAACAGCTGTGGTTTGGTTTATTTTAAATCTTTGGTTCAATGGGTACACTGGAACTGCTTTTTTAATTATGGCAGATTTTGTTTCAGCATTTATATTTGAATTTGCGCTATCTTTTTGAATTTGAATCGTATCCTTTTTAACAATTGATAATGGCTGTTGTGGTTTCGGTTGTTCTTTTATTATAGGAACATGGATAGTATCTGGTACTTTTTGTATAACAATAGTATCATTTGTAGGTGTTGGTTTTATTTTTGTAATAATACTATCTGCAATTTTAATAATTGGCTTTACAACTGGTAATGTATCTTTTTTTACAACTACGATTGATTTGTTTGGTTGTTGTTGAGTTGCTAAGATACTATCCTCTGCAACTAGCTCAGGATAATTGTATTGTGCTAATTCATAGTCATCAATTATTTTTAAAAGCCTTTGCGGATAATCTCTTTCTGTTGCATAACCCGCTTTTTTTAATCCATATGCCCATGCGGTGTCATCCACCGGATCCAATTCAAAAAGACTGGAATAATAGGGCCTATTTTTTAAAAAATTAGCATGATCCCGATAGGAACTATCCGCATTTGGATAAACCCTAAAACATTCGTTTTTTGTATCATCATTTTGGTAGGTTTTTGGACCCGTCCACTCTGTTTTACATTTTATACCAAAGTGATTGTTGAATTGCTTAGCTAAATTACTTTCTCCACTTGCGGATTCTAAAATACCCTGCGCAAGGGTAATGGAAGCAGGTATACCCGTCCTTTTCATTTCTCTAATAGCAATGCCTTTGTATTTTTCAACATAGTCTTTTGTAACTTGATTTTGAGCAAATCCCAATAAAGGCAATATCATTATTGAAAGTATAGTAATAATAATTTTCATGCTATTTTTTTCTTATTAAAGTAAGTCCGTCTCTAATGGTCAAAATGGTTTGTTCCGTTCTTTCGTCATTCAATACATATTCATTAAATGCTTGAATTGCTTTTGCACTTTTACCTGCAACATTTTCCTCTAGCACCTCGCCGTGAAATAATACATTGTCAACAATTATGAGTCCGTTTTTATGTAAAGCAGGTAATACTAAGTCGTAATAAGTTTGATATCCTGTTTTGTCAGCGTCAATAAAAATTAAATCCCATTCAAAATGTAAAGTCGGAATAATTTCCTTGGCATCGCCCTGATGTATTTTTATTTTAGCAGCATGTGGGCTTGCTTCAAAATAGGAGGCAGCTTTATTGGCATCCGCTTCTCTTAATTCAATTGTGTGTATCATGCCATTTTCTTGTAATCCTTCTACAAGACATAAAGTACTAAATCCGGTAAATGTGCCAATCTCTAGAATATGAGCCGGGCGTACTAATTTACTTATAAAACAAAGTAAACCACCCTGATGCCAATTGCTTTGCAAGTGCGCATGAGGATGTTCAATATTAGTTGCTTCATACATAGCCTTTAAATAGCTAGGCGTAGCATTGCTATAAGTCTCGATATATTGGTTGGCAAGTGGGTTGATAAACTCCATTTGCAAATGTCTAATTTTTTTCGGGATTAGGGGTAGAAATTAGCCATAATCCTATAAAAGTAATTAGACCATTTATTATAAGCAGTTCTTGTCCAATCTGAAAATTACCTAGAATGGTTTTTTGCTGAAGTTCAAGGATATAACAAAATATTGGTGCTAGTACGCAAATAATTGCTACCCATTGATGCTTTAAGTTTCTCTTTGTTAGAATGCCAAAAGCAAAAAGTCCTAATAAAGGGCCATAGGTATAAGAGGCAATCTTTAAGATAAGGCCAATTACATTATTATCGGTTATTGCTAGTTTATAAACCATAATGATAATAAAAAAGATAAATGCAAAACTCAAATGCACGGTTTGTCTAATTTTCTTTTTCTTTTCATCTGACCACTCTTTATTTCTCTGCATGCCAAGTAAGTCAATACAAAAACTAGAAGTTAGCGCTGTGATGGCTCCGTCTGCGCTAGGGAATAATGCAGATATTAATGCTAATATAAAAATGATAGAAAGGTAGGGTGGCATGTGATTTAATGCAATGGTTGGGAATAAATCATCACCAGTAGCTATAACATTTTGTTGAGCAGCATATAAATTTAATAAACCACCTAAAAATAAAAATAATAAAGTGGCAATGACCATGCTAAAGCCAATGGTTATCATGTTTTTTTGTGCATCCTTTAATGTTTTTACCGAAATTGTTTTCTGCATCATTTCTTGATCAAGTCCTGTCATGGTAAGGGATACAAAAGCACCTCCAATTATTTGTTTTAGGAAAAATGATTTACTATTCACATCGGTATTAAAAATAGTAGCTAATCCTTTTGCTTGCATAGCATGCAATCCTTCAGCAATTGAAAAGTGCATATTTGTCAAAATGAATATGCTGCAAATAATTAAACCAAGTATCATTCCTGAGGTTTGTAATGTGTCGGTATATACAATTGTTTTCACCCCTCCTTTAAATGTATACAACAAAATCATTGCTAAAATAATGAGGGTAGTTGCCCAAAAAGGAATGGATAAATTATCTAAAATAAATACTTGCAAAATTTTCACTACTAAAAATAAACGCGCTGTAGCACCAAGCGTTCGTGATAAGATAAAAAAGGAAGCTCCTGTTTTATAAGCGCTGAATCCTAATCTTGTCTCCAGGTAATTGTAAATGGAAGTTAAGTTTAGCTTGTAATAGATAGGAAGTAAAATATAGGCAATTGCAAAATAGCCAATTAAATAACCTAAAGTAATTTGTAAATAATGAAACGCGTCTTTTCCAACAGCACCAGGGACACTAACAAAAGTAACCCCGCTTAATGAAGTGCCAATCATCCCAAAAGCAACCAGCATCCAATGACTATTTTTATTGCCAATAAAAAAAGACATGTTGTTGCTATTTTTACCAGTTATTTGAGCTACGCCCAACAGAACAAGGAAATAGATTAATACAAAAAGAAAAAGTAAAGGAGCGCTCATTGCTTATATAATTAGTAATGGCAAAGTAATAACAAACTTTCAATTTTTTGGTTAAATTGTGTGACTCTTTCAATTATAAATAGAATCAATGAAAATTGCAACAGTAACCATTTTTTGTGGTTCTAAACCTGGTAATAATCCCGCATTTGTTAGCGATGCTAATAATTTGGGCAGCTTGTTGGCAAAAAATGGAGTTACAATAGTGTATGGTGGAGGCAATAAAGGAATCATGGGAACCATTGCTAACGCAAGTTTAAGTGTAGGGGGGAAAGTGGTTGGAATTATTCCAAAAGTATTAATAGAATGGGAGGCTCAGCATACTGGCTTGTCAGAATTAATTGTAACCGATACAATGCATTCAAGAAAATTGCTTTTATATGATAAATGTGATGCAGCGATTATTTTGCCTGGTGGCATGGGTACGATGGATGAATTGTTCGAGATGCTCACTTGGAACAATCTAGGTATCCATGAAAAAAAAGTAGTTGTTTTAAATACAAATGGATTTTATAATACGCTCTTTCAATTATTAGATACTATGGATAGCCAGGGTTTTATGTATGACAATTGGCGAAGCAGATTAATAGTTTGTGATACAGTACAAGAAATTATGGATGCTTTAAACGAGGCAAGTGAATAGGAAATCCGAAACCTGCTCTAAAAATAGGTTGTGCAGTTAATTGTCCTATTCTATAAGGTGATTTAGGATCGTCTACTAAATCATACATAATGGAGAAATAAGAGAATCCATTTTCGGAACGATGACCATATCCAAGACCCGCTAAAAAACTTGGCGCACTTACGCTTGAGCTACCTGAAGTCCCTTGTGAAAAGTTTTTTGCATTGGTAAATGTCCAATTGTATTCTGGTTGCACTTGAATAAAAAATTGTTCCAAAGGCCATGCTCTTACAAAAGCCCCCATTCCAAACTGTGTGTTGGTGGTTTTATAATCATTTCCAGTAACAAGTGAAGTAGAATGGTAGTTTGAATAATATAAATTCATGGCAGCCCCAAGATCAAAATGTTCATTATAACTTTTTACTAATTCAGGGTTAAGGCCTAATTGAAAACTACCTGCCCCTCCTCCTAAAACAATACCACCCCCAAAATAAGTTGGACTAGGTAGTAAATCTTTATTTGTAATGACTGTTTTGTCTTGTGCATTACAAATGAGCACATTAAATATAAATGATAAAAATAAATATGATTTTAAATTCATAAAATTGGTTGTTATTTAGTTAACATCAAAAATTTTACCGGGGTTTAAAATATAATTAGGATCAAATGTCTTTTTGATACCTTTCATTAATTCAAGTGTAACGTTATCAAACATAACGGGCATATATGATTTTTGAATTAATCCTATTCCATGTTCTCCGCTAATGGTACCACCTAATCCTTTAACTATTTGAAATAAAGCGGTTAGTATTGATTTCATCTCCTCGCTTTCAAAACTTTTTTTAATGGTAGGGTGGTTAATTCTAATATGCAAATTGCCATCGCCTGCGTGACCATAACAAACCACTTTAAATCCATGCTTAACACCTAATGATTTAACCCCTTTAATTAATTTAGGAAGTTCTGCTCTTGGCACCACCGTATCTTCCTCAATCGTGTAACCTGCTAATACAGAAGCCTCATTGGCTTTTCTTCTAATTTTCCAGAGTTCATTTTTTTGTTGTGCATCATCTGCAAAATATAATTCGCCCACTTCAAAATTGGATAATACTGATGCAATAGATTCCATTTCGCTCATCAACACTTCTAAGTTATTCCCATCCACTTCGATAATTAAATGGGCTGCTAAATTATCAGTAATTGAGATAGCAGTACTTTCGCACATTGCAGAAGCTAACTTAATAGATTCTATTTCCATCAATTCCATGGCACTTGGCGTAATGCCTGCTCTAAATATAGCACTCACTGCTTCGCTTGCTTTTTCTAAACTATTAAAAGGGGCAAGCATTAATAAATCAAACTTTGGGTGGGGGATAAGTCTTAATACAATCTTAGTTACAATTCCTAAAGTGCCTTCACTGCCTACAATTAGTTGTGTGATATTGTAGCCAGTTGCATTCTTTAATACATTCGAACCTGTCCAAATAATTTCACCATTAGGCAATACTACTTCCAAGTTTAATACATAATCTTTTACAACTCCGTATTTTACGGCCTTGGGTCCTCCGGAATTTTCGGAAATATTGCCGCCAATAAAACAGCTTCCTTTGCTAGCAGGATCGGGAGGATAAAACAATCCTTTTTCTTTTACTTCATTTTGTAAAACTTCCGTTATGACCCCGGGTTCGGTAGTTACTTGTAAATTTCTTTCATCAATTTCCAAAATTCGATTAAACTTTTCCATCGAAATTACAAGCCCTCCTAAATGAGGAAGTGCTCCGCCAGTAAGCCCTGTGCCTGCCCCTCTTGGCGTAACGGGAATTAAATGTTCGTTACAAATTTTTAGTAATGCGCTTATTTGTTCGGGCGTATTGGGCGTAACAATAACTTCAGGTAAATAAATTAAATTTTCGGTTTCATCTTGACCATATTTTTCAATATGCTCTTTGTCGGTAAAGATGTTAACACTGCCTACAATAGCTTCAAACTGTGCTAATAAAGCTGCTGTAATTTTGTTCATACCGTAAATTTAAATGATCATACTAAAATAAGCCATACAACATGCCATCCACTTTGCTGATAATTTCACCAAAGTCTTCATCGTTTTCACCGAATTTATTCTTGTCACAATCAATAATTAATAATGGACCTTCTTTGTATCCTTCAATCCATTTATTGTAGTATTCATTTAACTTTTTCAAATAATCCAAACGAATATTCTCTTCATATTCTCTACCTCTTTTTTGAATTTGTGATACCAAGGTAGGGACAGATGCTTTTAAATATAT
Organism: uncultured Bacteroidota bacterium; assembly: GCA_903874055.1. GTDB lineage: Bacteria > Bacteroidota > Bacteroidia > Chitinophagales > Chitinophagaceae > Sediminibacterium. Next base: position 10,135 of record CAIQQR010000083.1, read on the forward strand.
TAATAAATCGGGAGGTTGTACCATGCTTTTGATGGTAGTAAAAAACCCAAAATAATTATCAAAATCACGCTTACTCATTAAACCCATTTCGTGTAAGTTGGGCGCAAAAATATTGGCATCCTCATAAATAGTTCTGTCTTGAATAATGGTCTCAGTTCCATTTTGAATTTCTAAAATTTGGTTTAAACGACCGTGCAAAAAGTAAATTTGCAAGTTAAAACTCCAGCGAGGCATATCGTCGTAAAAGTCAGTCAAATAAGGGTTGTGATCCACATCTTCAAATTGTGGAATCCAGCGATAATGCTTACTTAACATTTCGGTTAATGTTGTTTTGCCTGCGCCAATGTTTCCTGCGATTGCTACGTGTTTTGGTTTTTTAGTCGCTTTTGCCATAATCTTATTGATGAAGTTGAAAAAGTATTTTTTAGTAGTTCATGCCAACTGCCTTGCGAACATTGGTTAAAGTTGCAGACGCACTTGCTCTTGCTTTGTCTGCTCCTTGATGAATTATTTTTAAAAGTAAATCTTTATTGTTTTGCAAGTCAGCTGCTTTTGTACGAATTGGATTAATGAAATTAACCATGTCCTCAGCTAACTGCTTTTTCATATCCCCATATCTAATTACACAATTGCCTTCGGAACTGTTATTAAAGTCATCGTTAAACTTTTTAACCGTATCAGGCGTACTAACTAAACTCATTAAAGTAAATAAGTTTTGTATGTAGTCAGGCTTAATAGAATTAGGTGTTAAAGGACCTTGATCCGTTTTAGCTTTCATTACTTTCTTACGAATTAAATCATCCTCGTCCGCTAAAAATAAAGTAGTCATTTGATTCTCGCTCTTGCTCATTTTGCCATTGCCATCTAATCCCATAATTTTCACCAACTCGCTATTGTAGTTGAATGCGTATGGTAGTGGGAAGGTTTCGCCATAACGATGATTAAAGCGTTCAGCAAAATTGCGTGCCATTTCTAAATTTTGTTCCTGATCTTTTCCAACTGGCACTTTAACGGCACGATGAATTAAAATGTCAGCAGCTTGTAAAACAGGGTAAGTTAATAATCCTGCATTTACATTTTCTGGTTGCATGCGCACTTTGTCTTTAAAAGTAGTTGTCTTTTCCAACTCACCTTTGTACGCCAACATATTTAAATACAAATACAATTCTGCAATTTCAGGAACATCGCTTTGAACATATAAGGATACTTTTTCAGGATCCAATCCACAAGCAATATTTTCAGCCACCACTCTTAACACACTTTCTTGTAATGTTTTTGTATCAGGGTGGGTAGTAAGGCTATGCCAATTCGCAACAAAAAAATAACAATTATACTCGTCTTGCATACGCACATAATTGCGCATGGCACCAAAATAATTTCCCAAATGTAAGAAGCCGGTAGGACGGATTCCACTTAATACAATTTCCTTTTCCATAGCTGTGCGAAGATAATGAAACAAGACCCCATTTTTTGCTATCTTTTTGGGATATTTGCTATGAATTCAAAAAAATTAGTTTGAGCCAAGCCACTCTTTTGCAAAGTCCCATCGAATACCTTAAAGGCGTAGGCCCTTTGAGGGCAGATATGCTTAAAAAAGAGCTGAATTTGTACACTTTTGGCGATTTATTGCATCATTTCCCTAATCGACACATTGACAAGACCCAGGTAACTCCACTAGGCCAGGTCACTCCGGAGATGGATTTTGTGCAGGTAAGAGGGGTGCTTCAGGGCATTGACATTATTGGAGAGAAGCGTTCTAAACGCATGGTGAGTCAGTTAAAAGACGCCACAGGACAAATAGAATTGGCTTGGTTTCAGGGAATTAATTGGGTGCAAAAAAATATAGAACCAGGGCAGGCTTACCTGGTATTTGGAAGGGTAAGTTTTTTTAACGGGCGCGCTCAAATTGTACATCCTGAAATTGAACCCTATGTGGCGGCAACAGCTGGACAAAAAGCATTGTTAGAGCCAGTATATCCTTCTACCGAAAAACTAAAATCACGAGGATTAAATGGTAAGCAAATTGGAAAGCTAACACAAGGATTGTTTTTGCAAATTAGTGAAAGAGATTTACCCGAAAATTTACCAGCTCATTTATTAAAAGGTAGAATGGGCCGTTGGGAAGCCTATAGGCAAATACATTTTCCAAATTCACAGCAGGAGTATAAGAAAGCATTGTCCAGACTGGTTTTTGAAGAATTATTTATTGCACAAGTAAGATTGAATTTAATAAAAATAGATCGACATAAAAATAGTAAGGGTCATCATTTTGAAAAAGTAGGTGATTATTTTAATACTTTTTATAATGAATATTTACCGTTCCAATTAACGGGGGCTCAAAAAAGAGTAATAAAAGAAATTAGACAAGATACCGCGCGCGGATTTCAAATGAATCGTTTGTTACAAGGGGATGTGGGAAGTGGTAAAACCATGATAGCCTTACTTTCTATGTTAATTGCTGCTGATAATGGGTATCAAAGTTGTATGATGGCACCCACCGAAATTTTAGCACAACAACACTATGCTAGTTTAAGTGAATTATTAAAAGATATGCCTTTGGAAGTAGCTTTGTTAACGGGTAGTACCAAAACCGCAGAGCGTCGAAGAATTTTACAAGGATTAATGGATGATACGATTCATTTTGTTGTGGGAACGCATGCTATTATTGAGGAAGTGGTTCAATTTAAAAATTTAGGATTAGCTGTGATTGACGAACAACATAGGTTTGGTGTGGCGCAAAGAGCACAACTTTGGAAAAAATCAAAAGTGCCACCACATGTATTAGTAATGACTGCAACGCCTATTCCTAGAACCCTTGCTATGACTGCTTTTGGTGATTTAGATTATAGTGTGATGGATGAATTACCACCTGGAAGGCAACCCATAAAAACCGTTCATCGTTATGAAACTTCTCGTGCAAGTGTGATGGATTTTGTAAAGACAGAAATTACAAAAGGCAGACAAGCTTATTATGTTTATCCTTTAATTGAAGAGAGTGAAAAAATGAGTTACGAGGATTTAATGCAAGGATATGAACAAGTAAAAAGTTTTTTCCCAGAACCAAAGTATAAAATAAGTATGGTGCATGGGAAACAAAAAAATATTGAGAAAGAAACCAACATGCAGCGGTTTGTTTCTGGAGATACACAAATATTAGTTGGCACGACTGTAATTGAAGTTGGAGTGAATGTGCCTAATGCAAGTGTGATGGTTATTGAGAGTGCCGAAAAATTTGGATTGTCTCAGTTACATCAGCTAAGAGGGCGTGTAGGTAGAGGTTCCGAGCAGAGCTATTGTATATTACTAAGTAGTGTTAAAGCAAGCAGAGAAGCAAAAAATCGTTTAAAAATATTGTGTGATACCAATGATGGTTTTGTGATTGCCGAAAAGGATTTAGAATTAAGAGGGCCAGGTGATATTGATGGTACTAGGCAAAGTGGAGCGCTTAATTTTAGGTTGGCTAATATTATCAATGATCGTCAAACCTTAGAAGAGGCAAAAAATGAAGCGTATTCAATATGTGAACAAGACCCAACTTTGAGTAATCCAGAAAATTTACCTTTACGCGGATTTTTACAAGCACAAAAGACTAAAATTGGCTGGGGTAAAATTGCTTAAATCACTTGTTTTTTTAAGTATCTTGCACGTAGGTCTGTAAATTCAATTGCTGGCTAAGTTTTTATAAATAAACTACTATGAAATATTTACCATTAGATTCAAAAATATTTATTCAGAATCGTGCGCGTTTTGTTTCAAAAATGCAAAAAAACAGCATTGCTATTTTTGTGAGTAACGATGAGTTTCCTTCCAATGGAGATGCTTTACATGAGTTCAAACAAAATAGTGATTTGTTTTGGCTATCAGGTATTGAGCAGGAAGGAACCATGGTGGTTTTATTTCCTGACAATCCAGATCCTAAATATAGGGAGGTGTTGGTTTTGATGCGTCCACAAGAGTTAAAAGAAATTTGGGATGGCAAAAGATTAAGGGCGCATGAAGCAACCGCTATTTCAGGAATGACAACCATTGTTTGGGAAGATGTATTAGATGGCATGTTACAACAGTGGATTCATTTGGCAGATGCTATTTATTTAGACTCCAATGAAAATGATCGTAAAAATAATTTAGTACGCACTGCAGAATATAGATTCATTGATGAAATGAAATCAAGATATCCACTGCATTCATATTTACGTGCTGCAAAAATATTAAAAGGCCTTAGAGGTATTAAAACAAAAGAGGAAGTAGTAGTGATTCAAAAAGCAATAGACATTACGGAAGTTGCTTTCCGAAGATTATTACAATTTATTAAGCCAGGTGTATTTGAGTACGAAATTGAGGCTGAAATTTATCACTCTTTTTTATCTCAAAGAGCTACTGGCGTTGCTTATCATAGCATTTTAGCTAGTGGTGACAATGCAAGAACATTGCATTACACAAGTAACAATAATGAGTGTAAGGATGGGGAATTAATCTTAATGGATTTTGGTGCTGCATATGGAGGTTACAATGCCGATTTAACAAGAACCGTCCCTGTAAATGGGAAATTCTCAAAGCGTCAAAAGGAAGTGTATAATGCATGTTTACATTTACATGATTATGCAAAATCAATTTTAAAACCTGGCATTAGTATTTTAAAATACACTGATAAGGTAGGAGAGGAAGCCACAAAACAATTTTTGAAAATTGGATTGTTATCAAAAGGGGATATAAAGAATGAAGACAAAAATAATCCTGCTTATCGCAAATATTTATACCACGGTATTTCTCATCATTTAGGCATAGATGTTCACGACTTAGGAACAAGAACGGCTCCTATTGAAGCTGGCATGGTGTTTACGGTGGAGCCAGGTATTTATATTAAAGAAGAAGGGATGGGGGTGCGCATTGAAAATAATGTGTGGGTCACTAAAACAGGCAACCAAGATTTGTTTAAGAACATTCCAATTAAAGCGGATGAAATTGAAGCTTTAATGCGTCGCAAAAAATAATACATGAAACAACAGATCCCAAATTTTATTACCCTGCTTAATTTATTTTTTGGATGCCTGGCAATTATGTCAGCGTTTCAGGCAGGTACTTTTGTTTCAATTGATGAAGCTTCTACTACAATCATTCAAATTCCAGAGCCCATTTTTTATGCTAGTTTGTATATTGGATTAGCTGGCTTGATGGATTTTTTTGATGGTTTTGTAGCAAGACTTTTGAAAGTTTCTTCAGATATGGGTAAACAATTAGATTCACTTGCCGATGTGGTGAGTTTTGGTGTAGCACCTGCATTTATTGTGATACAATTTTTAAGATTGGCTTTGGCAAAAGATGTGAACGCATTGTCTGAAAATTCATTCGGTCTTTATGCGGCTTTTTTAATTCCAATGGCTGGCGCATATCGTTTAGCTAGGTTTAATATTGATACCAAGCAAACCACTTATTTTAAAGGGGTTCCGATTCCAATGATTGGCATATTGACGGCTGCTTTTCCTTTAATTTATTGGCAGGCTCAGGCGTCTATTTTCACAAAACTAATGCTGAGTCCTATTTTTTGGTATCTCTACATCATTATCGTGACCTTGCTAATGGTAATGAAAGCACCTATGTTGGCCTTAAAGGGGTTAGGAAATAAGAAGCAACTTATACTGCCATTGGTTTTGGTGGTATTAGAGGTATTGATTACAGCTATATTTTTTAAATGGTTGGCGATTCCATTTGGCTTTATTGGCTATTGCTTAGTATCTTTGCTTTATAAGAAAACAATCACTCAATAAGAATTTAATTATGCTATTTCAAGTTCAAATCAAAGTAATGCCTTTAAAAGATTTATTAGATCCTCAAGGCAAGGCCGTTTTAGGTGGTTTACATAATTTAGGAATGAACGGAGTTCAAGATGTTAGAGTAGGCAAACATATTACTTTGCAAATTGAAGCGGCTGATGAGGCAGCAGCAAGATTGGTAGCCGAAGATGCTAGTAAAAAATTATTGGCGAATGCTGTTATGGAATATTTTGAGATTGAGTTTGTAAAAGCTTAGTTCCCCCTCAACAATAAATATATGTTGTATTTAGTACCTACCCCAATTGGAAATTTGAAAGATTTCACCTTTAGGGCGGTAGAAGTATTGCAATCTGTGGACTTCATTTTATGTGAGGATACGCGTACTTCATCAAAACTATTGCAACATTATAATATACAAAAGCCACTTACACCTTATCATCAACATAATGAGCATAAAGTAGTGGATCACTTGGTACAACAATTACAAGCTGGAAAAAATATTGCCATTATTACGGATGCAGGAAGTCCAGGAATTTCGGATCCTGCTTTTTTATTAGTACGTGCATGCAAGGCAGCGGGAGTGGAAGTTACAAGTTTGCCAGGTGCAACTGCTTTTGTCCCTGCGTTAACTAATAGTGGATTACCTGCAACAAGATTCACTTTTGAAGGGTTTATACCATTAAAAAAAGGAAAGAAAACTTTAATGGAGTCATTGGTGAATGAGGAGCGTACCATGCTATTTTATGAAAGCCCTATGCGTTTGGTAAAAACCTTGGAATTATTTGCTAGTTATTTTGGCGGGGATCGTAAAGCAGCAGTAAGCCGTGAATTGACTAAAATGTTTGAGGAAAATACGACAGACACTTTGGATAATTTAATTCTTCATTATACTGCAAAGCAAGTAAAAGGGGAGATTGTGATTATCGTTGCTGGTAAAGAGTAATCATTGCTTTTAATGTTTGGTTTCTGCAACATTTTTCTTAAATTTAAATCTTATTATAATGCTAAATTTATTTTTTATGAAAAATAAAGTAGGGGGTTTATTATCACTTTTGTTTTTAAATTTCATGGTTGCAAATGCGCAAGCCGATCGTTGGCAACAACATATCAGTTATAACATAAAAGCAGCATTAAGTGTAAGTACCAATATTGTAAAAGGAACTGAAGAAGTTGTGTATGACAACAATTCAACAGACACTTTAAGAAAAGTTTATTTCCATTTATACTGGAATGCGTTTCAACCCAATTCTTCCATGGATATTAGAAGCCGTGAATTAGGCAAGAATATGTTAACCAATCGTAGAGGGGATCAGGTGCAGGATTGGGATGCGCGCGTAAAAGATCGTATTCAAAAATTAAGCCCTTCTGAAATTGGCTATCAAAAAGTAAGTCAAATTTTAATAGGAGGTAAGCAACAAAAATTAATTGAACACGAAACTATTTTAGAAGTTCAATTAACGGATCCAATTGCGCCTAAAACTTCTGTAAAATTGAATTTAAATTTTGAAGCACAGGTACCTCAGCAAATTCGTAGATCAGGAAGAGACAATGCGGAAGGGGTTAGATATTCAATGAGCCAATGGTATCCTAAAATGGTGGAATATGATTATCAAGGCTGGAATACAAACCCTTATATAGCACGTGAGTTTTATGGCGTATGGGGTAATTATGATGTGACCTTGCAAGTAGATCCTTCGTATATGGTTGCAGCAACAGGTGTATTGCAAAATCCAAATGAAACTTCCAATACACAAGGATTGAAAAAATGGAATTTTAAAGGAAATAATATTCATGATTTTGTATGGGCTGCTGACAATCATTTTAAGCATTTGTCTAAGCAAGTGCGTCCAGGTTTAACATTGAATGTTTATTACAAAGAAAAAACGACTACTGAGGATAGTGCATGGGCGAATGTTTTATGGGCTGCAGAAAAAATGCTGCCTTATATGGAAAAGAAATTTGGAGTTTATCCATATCCTCAATATTCATTTATTCAAGGAGGCGATGGTGGAATGGAATATGCAATGGCTACTTTGTTAAAAGGCCCTGGATTAGGTACGGTGTTTCATGAATGGATGCATAGTTGGTATCAACATATTTTAGGTACCAATGAAAGTTTATTCCCTTGGATGGATGAAGGTTTTACAAGTTATGCTGAAGCGGCAGTTTCAAATCAATACAATCAAGAATTTGCAGCTTTATCACCCTATACAAGTGAAAAAGAAAAAACACAAATATTGGCAGGAAATGAAAGAGCTAAAAAGCAATTGCCACTTGTGCAATATGGAAACTATATGGGTTATTTAGCATTGGCTAAGAGTGGTTTAGAAGAGCCAATAAGCACACATTCTGATCATTACAATACCAATTATGCATACAGCAGTGCTGCTTATAGTAAAGGCGGAACATTTTTAGGTTATTTGGGCTACATTGTTGGTGATGAAAAGAGAGATCAAATATTAATTAACTATTACAATACTTGGAAATTTAAGCATCCCAATGCAAATGATTTTATTCGTGTTGCAGAAAAGACTACTGGATTGCAATTAGAGTGGTTGAAAGAATATTGGGTGAACAGCACCAAGACCATTGATTATGGTTTAAATGATATTCAAGCGGGCAACAATTCTGCAATAATCAGTGTACAAAGAATTGGTAAAATGCCAGCGCCATTGGAAGTATTAGTAACTTATAAAGACGGAACCTCTGAACTGCATTATATTCCATTAGATTTAATGTTGGGAAATAAAGAAGCAGAAGGGAGTGTAAATAGAATTGTACATCCTGAATGCAAATGGGTGCAACCAACTTATACATTTGAAACTAGCAAGCCGTTGAGCAATTTAAAGTCAATTGAAATCGATCCAAGCTATCGTTTGCCAGATGTGAATAGAAGCAATAATAAGTTAGAGATTCCTAATTAAGATAATTTGTCATCTATTTCTTCACCTGAATAATGAATTTTTCTTTAAAATAATCTTCCTGAAATATGTCATGTATTGACATCATTTTAGGTCGCACTCCGCTCTCGAAAATTTCTTGGTGCAAGTCGCCACCTTTTAAACAAATTAAACCATTTGGTTCATTGGGCTTCTTGTTAATAATAGGCCCAGCCCATTTCCATAAATCTTTTAAGGGGGCAACCGCTCTACTGATAGCGTAGTCAAACTTTTTATTTTTTATATCTTCTACACGTGTGTGTTTAGTAGTAATATTTTTAATCCCTACCATTTCACAAACAGCATCTACCACTTTTAATTTTTTAGCTATACTATCTACTGCTAAAAATTGTACCTCTGGAAAAAAAATTGCCATTGGTACGCAAGGAAAACCGCCACCACAACCAATATCAATTACTTGAGTTCCTTTATTCCATTCAGCAATGGCTGCAATACTTAATGAATGCAGTACATGATGCAAATAAATATGATCAATATCTTTTCTTGATATCACATTAATTTGGCTATTCCATTCCTTATACGCTGCTTCCAATCCAGCCATTTGCTGTAATTGTGTTGGCGTAAAGTCATCAAAATATTTGGTAATTAATTCCAATTTTTGTTCGGTGCTTTCCATACGCTAGGCAAGGTAAATAAATAATAAAATATAGACCAGAAATCAAATAAAATATAAAATGGCCAAAGATCTAATTCGTTTAATTTCTTCATGGTGCTTCTAAGTATGATTCCTTGAATTAAAAAACGAGCACCCCAAAGGCTTGCCAATAAAATATATTCTTTTGAAATAATCAATGCTGCAATTAAAACAGGATATACTAAAAACTGACTAATCGCATACAATGCTAATAATAAGCTATGTTGTTTTTTATAGTATTTACTAGTAGTGTAATGTCTATATTTTTGATTCATCCATTCATTAAATGTTGCCTTAGGTTCGCTTAAGGTGTGCGCATCTTTATCAATTACAATAGCCGTATTTTTTTTGGTTGCTACCTGATTGATAAATAAATCATCATCACCACTAGGCATTTGATTGATGGATGAAAATCCTTTGTTTCTTATGAAGACCTCTTTTTTATAAGATAAATTTCGTCCTACACCCATGTAAGGTAAGCCTGCCAAAGCATAAGAAAAATATTGTAATGCAGTTTGGAAGGTTTCAAAACGAATTAATTTATTTAATAAGCCTGGCCTTTTTTTATAAGCTCCATAGCCTAAAACAATTTCTGTATCATCGTTGTATCCATCTTGCATTAATTGCATCCAATACTCACTAGCTGGTACACAATCAGCATCGGTTAATAAAAGTGTTTCGTACTTCGAAGATTTTATGCCAATAGACAATGGAAATTTTTTACCATTTATCATTTTAGCTTCCTGTGTAAGTGCGACAACATTTAAATTTTTAAATGACTTTTTAAATTCATCTAATAAATATTTTGATTCATCTTCTGAATTGTCATTGACTAATACAATTTCATGGGTAGTACTATATTGTTGAACCAACACCCCAGGTAAATTATTCACTAAATTATTTGCCTCGTCACGAGCACAAATAACCACCGAAATAGGATGTTCCATATGAACTGCCTTATTTGGTTTTTTATAAATGGCCAATCTTAAAAAAAAGAATAGATAGTAAAATAGCTGTATAGCAATGATGCACGCAAATGCGCCTATCAAAATAGGAGATACGGGTAGGTTAGTAATCATGGTACAAAAGTAATGATATTTGACCTTACCTTTGCGCCATGGCTGCATTAGCATTTGATTTACAATATAAGAGTACAACGGGGGCTTCCCGAGCAGGTACCATTACTACCGATCATGGGACCATTCAGACTCCCATTTTTATGCCAGTGGGTACCATTGGATCGGTTAAAGCAGTTACCCAGCAACAATTATATAACGATATCAAGGCCCAAATAATATTGGGAAATACCTACCATTTATATTTAAGACCAGGAACTGAAGTATTAGAGGCAGCGGGTGGATTGCATAAATTTATGGGTTGGGATAGACCCATTTTAACCGATAGTGGAGGATACCAGGTTTTCTCATTAGCGAGTAATCGTAAAATCACTCAAGAGGGGGCTTTATTTCAGTCTCATATTGACGGGAGTAAACATTTATTTAGTCCCGAAAAAGTGATGGATATTCAGCGCAGTATTGGAGCAGACATTATTATGGCTTTTGATGAATGTCCGCCTATTCCTGCAGAATATGAATATGTAAGAAAGAGCATGAACTTAACGCATACTTGGTTGGATAGATGTTTTAATCGATTGGCCGAAACACCCGATTTATATGGGCACACTCAAAATTTATTTCCTATTGTGCAAGGTGGAATGTACAAGGATTTAAGAAAAGCATCTTGCGAATATATCAGTTCAAAAAATGCAGTGGGTAATGCAATTGGTGGATTAAGTGTAGGAGAGACTGAGCCTGAAATGTATGACTTTACTGCACTGTGTTGTGAGCATTTACCTGTGGATAAGCCTCGTTATTTAATGGGTGTTGGAACCCCTTGGAATATTTTAGAAGCGATTGATTTAGGAGTAGATATGTTTGATTGTGTGATGCCAACGCGCAATGGTCGCAATGGCATGATTTTTACTTCGCAAGGGGTGATAAATATTAAGAATAAAAAATGGGAGAAAGATTTTTCTCCATTGGATCCAGGCATTCCCAATGAATTAAGTCAGTATTATACCAAGGCGTATATGCGTCATTTATTTCAGGCCGATGAAATATTGGGTTTGCAATTGGCAAGTATTCAAAACTTATCCTTTTATCTTTGGTTAGTGGGGGAAGCCCGAAAGCATATAATTGCCGGGGATTACAGTAGTTGGAAAGTGGCGATGATTGAACAAGTAAAAACTAGATTGTAAAATATTGAATGGAGTGAAAAAACTAGATTGGTACATATTAAAAAAGTTTCTGAAGGTGTTCTTCTTCTCTATCTTTTTATTTGCTGTCATAGCTGTAGTAATAGATGTGAGTGAAAAGACCGATGACTTTGTTAGATCGGGTTTGTCAGCAGGAGAAATTTTTACTCATTATTATATCGGGTTCATTCCACATATTATTGCTTTATTATTTCCACTTTTTGTATTTATTGCAGTAATTTTTTTCACATCCAAAATGGCTGGTCAAACCGAAATCGTTGCCATTTTAGCCAGTGGTACCACCTATAATAGATGGTTAAGGCCTTATTGGATGGGTGGAGTTTTACTAGGATTGTTATTATGGGTTTCCAATCAATGGATAGTGCCCAAAGCAAATAATATTAGAGGTAGTTTTGAAGCTGCTTATGTGGATGCACATTCAAGTTACAATGCATTACTTACTACTTCAACAGACATCTATTTTAGAATTGACTCTTTTACCTATGCGGGTATTTATAGTTATGACACTGCCTATAATCGTGGAAACGGTTTTTTTGCATATAAAGTGGATAATGGTAAAGTGGTGTATAATTTGAGGGCAGAAAATATAATTTGGGATACAGCTGCCAAAAACTGGAAATTATTGGAAGTGATTGAGCGAAAAGTGTTGGAGGATAAAGAAATAGTGACTTCGACCGTTGAATTAAGAAAAAATTACGCTTTTAAGCCCTCTGACATTGAAAAAGATAAGTACCAGAAAAATAAATTGACTACTCCTCAACTTGTGAAGCAAATTAAATTAGAAGAATTGAGGGGAGCTGAAGGAATCAATGAACTCAGGATTGAGCGTTTTCGAAGGGATGCCTCACCCTTTACCGTTTTATTATTGACCCTAATTGGAGGCATTATAGCAGGGAAAAAAGTGAGGGGAGGAAGTGGTTCGCACCTTGCTTTGGGATTCATAATTGCGGCTGTTTTTATCATAACCGACCAATTCTCAACCATCTTTTCAACCAAAGGTAATTTACCACCATTATTGGCGGCTTGGATACCCAATATTATTTTTATGTGGGTGGTATATTATTTATATAGAAAAGCGCCTAAGTAAGCCGTTTTTTTAATTAACTTTACGACCAATTTTAAGGCATCAATCACAAACTTTAGGGTATTATGGAAGCAATCAAGGATTTATTCAGTGTTAAAGCAACTGCAGCAGCTGCTGAAATAAAAGAAATCATCAAAACACATGGCGATAAAAAAATTGGTGAAGTAACACTTGCACAAGCATATCAAGGTATGCGCGGCATTACAGGGTTAGTAACTGAAACTAGTTTATTGGATGCTCAAGAGGGAATTCGTTTTCGAGGGTTCTCTATTCCAGAATTACAAGATAAATTACCAAAAGCACCAGGAGGTGATGAACCATTACCAGAAGGTTTATTTTATTTAATGATGGTGGGAGAAATTCCAACCGAGGAAGATGTAAAACAAATTACCAACAATTGGCAAAGAAGAAGTCATGTGCCTACACATGTATTTGATGTAATTGATGCTTTCCCAATTAACACACACCCAATGACAATGTATGTTGCTGCGGTGATGGCATTACAAACTGAAAGTAAGTTTTCAGCTGAGTATGCAAAAGGAATGAACAAAAAAGATTATTGGCAATATACTTATGACGATTCAATGGATTTGATTGCACGTCTTCCAAGAATCGCAGCTTATATTTATCGTAGAAAATATAAAAACAACGAACATATTCATCCGAATGGTTTATTAGACTGGGCAGGTAACCTTGCTTATATGATGGGCTTTGAAGATGAAAGCACTAAAGAATTAATGCGTTTATACATGACCATTCATGCCGATCATGAAGGGGGTAACGTATCCGCACACACAACACACTTAGTAGGTTCAGCATTAAGTGATCCTTATTTAAGTTATGCAGCGGGTATGAACGGTTTAGCCGGTCCATTACACGGATTAGCAAATCAGGAAGTGATTAAATGGATTTTTGAAATGCAAGAAGCCATTGGTTCTGATAGTCCAACTAAAGAACAAATTGTAGATTATGTACAAAAAACATTGGCTTCTGGTAAAGTAGTACCAGGATATGGTCACGCGGTATTAAGAAAAACAGATCCTCGTTTTACTGCTCAAATGGCATTTGGTAAAAAACATTTACCAGATGATAAATTAGTAAACACGGTTTGGAATATTTATGAAACTGTGCCTCCAATTTTAGAGTCATTAGGAAAAGTAAAAAATCCATGGCCGAATGTAGATGCGCATAGCGGTGCTTTATTAGTACACTACGGAATTGTTGAATATGAATTTTACACCGTATTGTTTGCAGTTAGCCGTGCATTAGGGGTATTGGCAAGCTTAACATGGGATAGAGCTTTAGGATTCCCATTAGAGCGTCCAAAATCAGTAACTACTGAAGCGGTTAAGTTATGGTTAGATGGTAAAGGAGAAATTTAATTTTTACTAAATACATTTAAAAGTAGCATCGATATTTTCGGTGCTACTTTTTTAATTTAGGTACAATAATAAATAGGGGAATTAGCTCAGTTGGTAGAGCGCTTGCATGGCATGCAAGAGGTCAGCGGTTCGAACCCGCTATTCTCCACATAGTATATGAATCAGTTTAAATTTAGTCTAGTGTTTATTTACATTTTGATTTGTGCAAATACATTATTTGCGCAATCAAAAGAAGTAAAAGTTAATGTGGTTGATAAAATGGGTAAACCATTTAGTATGGCAGTTGTGCTATATTATGAAAAGGGTAAATATACTGCTCCTTTTAATGCACAAAAGGCAATAAAAGTTATTGCAGATACTTTCGGGGTAGTTTATATAAAAGTGGATAGTTCAAAAACTTATTTATTTAGATCCAG
>CAIQQR010000084.1 GCA_903874055.1 uncultured Bacteroidota bacterium
AGTGGATACCGAGTTTGAACCAGAAATCAATACTCAAAAAGTAGAGCCACTCATCGTAGAAAAGGACGTGACGATATTGGCATTGGTGGGTGAGCAAATGAAAAACCACCCAGGTGTGAGTGGTAAAATGTTTGGCGTATTGGGACGTAATGGTATCAATGTAAGAGCCATTGCCCAAGGATCTTCTGAAAAAAATATCACGGCCGTAATTGCAACATCGGATATTAAAAAAGCAATCAACGTTTTACACGAAGAATTTTTTGAAACCTCTTATAAACAAGTGAACTTGTATATTGCAGGTGCTGGAAATGTGGGCGGAAAATTAATTGCACAAATTGAACATCAAATTGCCTACTTAAAAAAATCATTGAGACTACAAATAAATATTGTTGGTATTGCGAATAGCAAAAAACAATTAATCAATGTAGATGGAATTGATTTAACCAATTGGAAAGAGCAATTAGCTGCTGCGCCAGCGGGCACTATTACCGATTACGTTGCAGCGATTGAAGAAAACAATTTACGTAATAGCATATTTGTTGATGTTACAGCACATGAAACTGTAGCCAATGTATATGCACAATTATTAGGAAAGGCAGTTTCGGTGGTGGCTTGCAATAAAATTGCATGTTCTTCACCTTATGAAAATTACGTAAAGTTAAAAAGCTTGGCACGTGAGTTTAATGCTTCTTTCTTATTTGAAACCAATGTGGGAGCGAGTTTGCCAATTATTGGAACATTAAATGATTTAATCCGTAGTGGTGATAGCATCAACAAAATTGAAGCAGTATTATCAGGCACTTTAAATTTTGTATTTAATAATTATGCTGGAGGCACTGATGGAAAATCATTCTCGACGGTGGTAAGACAAGCACAGGCAGAAGGTTACACCGAGCCAGATCCAAGATTGGATTTAGGGGGTACCGATGTAATGCGAAAAATAATGATTCTTGCGCGCGAAGCAGGAACTAAAATAGAGATGAGTGATATCGTGAACGAAGGATTTTTACCAGCAAGTTGTTTTGAAGGATCTGTTGAAGATTTTTATGCAGAGATGGAAAAACAAGAAGCGCATTTTACAAAGTTATACGCTGCTGCCGCTGCTGAGGGTTGCAAATTAAAATTTGTAGCAAAATTTGAAAGTGATGGAAATGGTAACACCACAGCAAAAGTTGGATTGCAACATATTCAACCAAGTTCAGACTTTTATCATTTGTATGGAAAAGACAATTTAGTATTGTTCTATAGTATGCGCTACCCAGAATTACCATTGGTGATTAAGGGAGCTGGAGCAGGTGCCGATGTAACTGCATCGGGTGTGTTCGCAGATATTATAAGAGCAGCAAGAGTATAATTATAAATAGTAGCAATAATAATTTTTAAAATGGTTCCTGTAAATCAATGGATTAAAATAAAAGCCCCTGCTACCGTAGCTAATATGGTATGTGGATTTGATATCTTGGGCTTTGCCGTGAATAATCCATACGATGAAATGGAAATGCGTTTAGTACATCTTGCCGCAGGACAGGCATCCATTACCATTATTAATATGGATGATTATAATTTACCAACCGACCCAGAAAAGAATGTAGCGGGTGCTGCATTATTAGCAATGATTGAAGAATACACTGCTAATAGCATTATTGAAAAATCATTAGCATTGGATTCAACCGAAAATACTTCAACTACTTCAAGTTCATTAACTGAAAATGAATTAGTTGATTTTTCTAAAATAGGATTCGAAGTAAAAATAAATAAGCGCATCAAACCAGGTAGCGGTGTAGGATCAAGTGCAGCAAGTAGTGCAGGTGCAGTGGTGGGTGCAAATTATTTATTGGGTAATCCATTTTCAAAAGACGATTTAGTACGCTTCGCCATGAATGGTGAAAAAGTGGCATCGGGTGTGAAGCATGCCGATAATATTGCTCCTTGTATTCATGGAGGTGTAACTCTTGTGCGATCCATTTTTCCATTGGAAGTAATTGCGCTTCCTTCTCCTACTTTATTTGTAACCATTGTGCATCCTCAAATTGAAGTGCGCACTGCAGATGCGCGTAGTATATTAAAACAAAATGTACAATTAAAGGATGCTATTAAGCAGTGGGGAAATATTGCAGGACTGGTTGCTGGTTTAATGAAAGGCGATTATGATTTAATTGGACGAAGTTTAGAAGATGTAATTATCGAACCTGTACGTTCTATTTTAATCCCGGGTTTTGATGATTTAAAAAAAGCATGCAAGGCTGCGGGTGCGTTAGGTGGTGGTATATCAGGATCGGGTCCTTCTATTTTCTTTTTAAGTAAGGAAAAAGAAACCGCCTTAGCAGTGGAGCAAGAAATGAAAAAAATATACGAAGGTTTAGGTTTAGCACATCATACCTATGTGACTACTATTAATCAAGAAGGAGTAACAATCGAAAAATAATTGGAGATGGAATATTATAGTTTAGGAAAACAATCACCGAATGTCAATTTTAAAACAGCGGCTATCACTGGTCAAGCTCCAGATAAAGGATTATATTTTCCTACATCCATTCCTCAATTTACATCCGCACAAATTGAAAGATTCAAAACTTTAGATAAAGCAATTTTAGCCTTTGAAGTAATGAAGCCGTATGTGGGTGGAACTATCGATGATGCATCGCTACAACAAATTTGTGCAGAGACCATTCATTTTGATTTCCCATTAGTACCAATTACAGAAACCATATCTTCTTTAGAATTATTCCATGGGCCAACACTAGCATTTAAGGATGTAGGGGCAAGGTTTATGAGTAGATGTTTAGGTTATTTTTCAAAACAAGCGCGCGCGGAAAATACAAAACCTAGCACCGTATTGGTTGCAACAAGTGGCGATACGGGTGGTGCGGTGGCGAATGGATTTTTAGGCGTGGAAGGCGTGGAAGTAATTATATTATATCCAAAAGGGAAAGTAAGTCCAATACAAGAATTACAATTAACCACATGTGGTCAAAATATAACGGCACTTGAAGTAGAGGGAAGTTTTGATGATTGTCAAGCGATTGTGAAAGACGCATTTATGGATGCAGCATTAAATGATGCGTATAATTTAACTTCGGCCAATTCGATTAATGTAGCGCGCTGGTTGCCTCAACAATTGTATTACTTTTTTGCATGGCAACAATGGGTAGCAAATCATGGAGATGATGTTCCAATGAATATTGTAGTGCCAAGTGGTAATTTTGGAAATATTTGTGCAGGTATGATGGCAAAAGCAAGTGGATTGCCTTTAGGACATTTTGTGGCAGCATGTAATGCAAATAATGTTGTGACAAGGTATTTGCAAACGGGCAATTATGAAATTCGTAAATCGGTAGCAACTGTTTCTAACGCGATGGATGTGGGTAATCCAAGTAATTTTGTACGCATTATGGAAATTATGCAAAACAATTTTGATCATTTAAAAAATGTATTAAGTAGCTATAGTTATGATGATATCGTTACGGAAGCAACTATACACAGAATTTTCAAGACAAATAATTACATTTTAGATCCCCACGGAGCTGTTGCCTTTTTAGCTGCCGAGGAGTTTAATAAACCAGCCATCATTTTAGAAACGGCACATCCTGTAAAGTTTCCTGAAGTGGTAGAGCGAGCAATAGGGGAAACAATTACTATTCCCGAAAGTGTTCAATTTTTATTAGACAAACAAAAAGTAGCTATCCCAATGGGTGCCAACTTTAGTGTGTTTAAATCTTGGATGTTAAATAAAGGGACAGCATAAAAATTATTGAATAAATTCTTTCACAAATTCCAAGGTTGTAAAAACTGGAATCGAAGAAATGCTTTCTTTTTTCAATTGCTTATCATTAGAAATAAAATAATCTAATTTATGATTAAGTGCAACATAGTATTGTAAAGCATCTTCAATATCATTAATATTAGAATGAAGCGCTTGTATAACAATTTCTTTTGGCATATCAATTATCTCAAAATCCTCTATTAAGGTTAAGATAATTTCTTTTGTTTTTTCAACTCCAAAATTTCTGAGCAGAAAATAACTTAAAATATGAATGATAGAACCGCTTATATAACCTCTAATATTACCGTTACTTATTTCATCTAAAATAATTTTTGCATTTACCTTTTCAGTTCTATCTAAGATATAATCTAAAATTACATTCGCATCTATATATATTTTATTGCTCATTATTATTTTCTTTCATTTTAGCATCAAAATATAAATCACTTAATTTTTTATTATCTGGTATGTTTATTCTTGGCAATTCGTCCAGGATTTCGCTAAGTTTTTTTCTTTTTGGCTTGGTAATAGTTCTAAAATAATTTTCTACCATTTCTGAAACGCTTGTGTTTCTCTTGGCTGCAAATTTTTTAACCTCATTTAATAAAGAAGCCTCAATGGTTATGTTAAGTCTAGCTTTCATAGTAGCAGTATAAAGTACTTTATAAAGATACGTATTATTTAAATTTATGCGCATAATTGATTTTTGGCAGCATTCGCCTGTTTTGACAAATTTAAAATGTTGGACAAGACAAAAACTGCGTATTTGCACTTAAAATAAGCCAATTTCAAGTGCATGAAGGAATTATATAAAAAGGTATATTTAAATATCAAATTTGATAATATGAAACGATTGATCTTGCTTTTCGCAATTGTATTTGCATTTAATTTCGTCAATGCACAAATTTCGAAAACTGCGTACATCGCCCCAACAACACAAACCCGACAAGCCACTTATTGTAATCCTATTAATTTGGATTATGGTTTTTGTCCTATCCCCAATTTTGTACAAAATGGTAAACACCGTGCCACGGCCGATCCTGTGATAGCAGTGTATGATAATAAATACTTTTTATTTAGCACTAATCAATGGGGATATTGGTGGAGTGAGGACATGAAGGATTGGAAATTTTTACCGCATCAATTTTTAAGACCTTGGAATAAAGTGTATGATGAATTGTGTGCACCAGCTACCCTTGTAATGGGTGATAGTTTATTTGTGATAGGAAGTACCTATGAAAAAAACTTTACACTATGGTATAGCACCAATCCAACTAAAAATGAATGGAAGGTTGCAGTAGATAGTTTTAAAGTAGGCGCTTGGGATCCAGGAATGTTTTTAGATGATGACAACCGCTTATATATTTATCATGGCTCCAGTAATTTGTATCCCATTTATGGACAGGAGTTAGATAGAAAAACATTTGAACCCATCACAGAGAAAAAACCAATGATACATTTGGTGGATAGTATTCATGGTTGGGAACGTTTTGGTGAACATCAAGACAATACATTCTTAAAACCTTTTATGGAAGGTGCATGGATGAATAAACACAATGGTAAATATTATTTACAATATGGTGCACCAGGTACCGAGTTTAGTGGTTATGGGGATGGCGTTTATCTAAGTGATAAACCACTAGGACCTTTTACTTATCAAAAGCACAATCCATTTTCCTATAAGCCTGGCGGTTTTGCACGCGGTGCAGGACATGGAGCAACGTATAAAGACGTTTATCAAAACTGGTGGCATATTTCTACAATCGCAATTAGCGTAAAAAATAATTTTGAAAGAAGATTAGGCATATGGCCAGCACAAATTGATCAAGAAGGGGTTATGTACACCAACACTTCCTACGGAGATTATCCACATTATTTGCCAACTAAAAATGCAAATCATGATTCAAGTTTATTTACAGGTTGGATGTTGTTGAATTATAATAAACCCGTGCAAGTATCTAGTACCTTAAGTGCATTTACAGCTAACAATGCAGTGGATGAAAATTTAAAAACCTATTGGTCTGCAATCTCTGGTAATAAAGGAGAATGGATACAATCCGATTTAGGAAAAATAAGTACCATTCAAGCGATACAAATTAATTATGCCGACGAAGGATCGGACTTAATGGGAAAGTACACCGACATTTATCATCAGTATCAAGTGTATGCGTCTAATGATGCAAAAACATGGACACTCATTATTGATAAATCAAAAAATAAAACAGATGTGCCGCATGATTATGTAGTATTACCAAAACCAATACAAGCACGATATATAAAAATGGTGAACATACATATGCCAAGTGCAAAATTTGCAATAAGTGGATTGCGTGTTTTTGGAAAAGGACAGGGAGAAAATCCAGGAGCAGTACAAAATTTTGTACCACTACGTGGAGATAGTGAGCGAAGAAATGCATGGTTAAAGTGGGCAGTGAATCCCAATGCAACTGGCTATCATATTTACTTTGGAAGTGATCCCAACAAATTATACAATAGTGTTTTAGTATATGGCGTAAGTGAATATTATGTAACTGCACTGGAAAAAGATCAACCCTATTATTTTCAAATAGAAGCTTTTAATGAAAATGGGATTGGACCCAGAACAGAAGTGAAGAAGGCGGATTAACATATCAATTTCGAGTACTTATACCTAGAAATTACCCTTTTATAAGTTGTAATTAGCGACTATCCGGTCATTTGCTGGTTTTCAAATAATTCACAAAATTGTGAATTATTTGAATTAACTTTATATAGTAGTCAAAGGTGAACATAGTATTTAAGAATCAATTATTAATAGATCTAACCCAGGTATTGAGAAAAAATTTCGATCGGCACTTGTAATTATTGAGAATATTGAAAAGTTAAGTGAGCTTTATAATTATCCAGGACTTCACTACGAAAAATTAAAGGGAAATTATAGAAATTAGTAACCATTACAGTTAATAAATTATAAAATGAGAAAGAGTGATTATTTAGAAGTTGGGATTAATATAAAAGATCTTGTTCCTGCTAGAGCGGTACATCCAGGTGAACTGCTACGTGATGTTTTAAAAGCAAAAGGTTACACTCAAAAACGTTTTGCTGAAATGTCTGGAATACAACCAACACAAATAAATGAAGTGATAAATGAAAAAAGAGGTATTAGTGCAGAGATGGCATTAAAAATTGGAGATGTATTAAAAATGGATGCAATTATATGGGCTAAGTTTCAAATGACTTATGAATTAGATTTAGCAAGGATAAAGCAAAAGAAGGAAAAACAAGTTCAATCTAAAAAATTGAATTCAAAATTACGAACCACCTCAAAAGTATTTACGCGTTGATATTTAATCTAATTAATTCTTTTAAAACAAAGGGCGACTCGAATGAGTCGCCCTTTGTTTATGATTGCTTGTTACAATTCAAAAAAATTTGTATTGTAAGAATTATTTTTTGATAATTAATTTATCTGTTGTGCGTCTTACTTTTAAAGCACTAGATAAATAATCATTCGCAGCATCTCTGTAACCTAAAGTCAATGCAACTGTTGCATGTAAACCTTGCGCAGCTAAACCTAATTCAGCATCTACCGCTGCAGGATCAAAACCTTCCATTGGAGTACCATCCACTTGTTCGCTAGCAGCAGCAACTAGTGCAAAACCTAAAGCGATATAAGTTTGTTTAGCAGCCCAAATTTGTAATTGCTCAGGAGTTTGATGTGCAATTGCACCTTTAATATAACCAGCGAAATCTTTTAATGCATCTACTGGTACACCTCTTTGTTCTGCAATTTCTTGCATATAAGCATCTACACTTGCTTCATTGATGGTAGTGTGTGCTGCAAAAATAACTACTGCACTTGACTCACCCACTTGAGGTTGATTGTAAAAATGTGGTTGTAATTTTTTTCTAGTTTCTTCGTCTTCTACTACAATAATAGAGTAAGGAGTTAAACCAAAAGAACTTGGTGCTAAACGAGTAGCTTCTAAAATTGTATCTAAAGTATGCGCAGGAATTTTTGCTCCGGTCATTCTTTTAACAGCGTAACGCCATTTTAATGCATCTAATAAATTCATAATTATTGTTTTATAGTTAATTAATGTTTGAACATCAAAATTAAGCCCTTTTATTGGATATACCAAATTATCTCTTCGTTAAGGCTTAATTGTATAACCAAAATCATCACAAAAGGTTTAGAATCAATACTTTTTAAAATGTTAAATTTAACATCAATGACCTTGCTCAGTCATAATCTCTTGATTTATAGCCTAATTGCGACTAACTTTATACTATGTTCAAACAACTATCGATCATATTGATTAGTGCATTGGGTTTAAGTACGTTTTCAAACCCTATTTTGGCTCAAAAACCAATTTTAAAGCAATCGAATTTAGCTAAGTATACCATCAAAGGGACTATCACTGATGAATTAACTGGACAAAAATTACAGGGTGCGTCTATTTACATTTCTGAAATAAAAAAAGGGATAATTAGCAATGCGCAGGGGCAATTTCAAATTCAATTAAGTGCCGGAAATTATATTGTTGAAGCTAGTTATTTAGGGTATTCAATTTCAACTAAGCATATTCAATTAAATGATACAACAACAAAAAATGGAGTTACTGAAATTAATTTTGCATTAAATCATAGTGCAGTTGAAAATCCAAATGTGACGGTGACTAGTTTTTTACGTGCAACAAGTTCAAGAAAAACCCCCACCCCAATAAATATTATTAAGAAAGAAGATTTATTAAGAGGCTCGGGTACTAATTTAATTGATGCACTTTCTCAAACACCAGGTGTTACTCAATTAACAACAGGACCCGCTATTTCAAAACCAATCATTCGAGGCCTAGGATATAATAGGGTTATGGTTTTAAATGATGGCGTAAAACAAGAAGGTCAACAGTGGGGCGATGAACATGGTATTGAAATTGATGAATACAATGTGACAAGAATTGAAGTGTTGAAAGTACCTGCCTCTATTATTTATGGAAGTGAAGCATTAAGTGGTGTTATTAATATAGTATCCAATGTGCCAGTAGCTGAAGGCGCTGTAAGAGGAAATGTATTTAGTAATTATCAATCTAATAATAATTTACAAGGTTATCATTTTGATATCGCCGGAAATAAAAAAGGTTTTGTTTGGGGAATAAATGGATCCTCAAAAACTGCGTCTGATTATCAAAATAAATATGATGGTTATGTGTTTAATTCAAAGTTTAAAGAATTAGATGCAAGCGCTTATGCAGGAATAGAAAGGGATTGGGGCTACACCCATTTTTTTGTAAGTCAGTTTAATCAAAAATTGGGCATGATTGAAGGTGTGCGCAATATGGCAGGTAATTTTACAAAACAATTAGCCATCAATTCTTTAACAGGGACTTTGGTTGCAGCAATACCAGCTACTGATGCCGATTTTTCTTCGACCAATCCAAATATTCCCTTTCAACATATCATACATACAAAATATACGCTTGATAATAATATTAAATGGGGAGAAGGAAGATTAAAAGCAAATATTGCTTATCAAAGAAATGAAAGAATGGAGTATGGAAATATAGTTGAGCCAGCTGAAAAAAGTTTGTATTTTGATTTAGGAACCTTGAATTATTCTTTTCAATATTTATTACCTGAAAAAAATAATTGGAAACATACCATTGGTGTAAATGGCATGCAACAACAAAATAAAAACAAAGGTGTTGAAGCTTTGATTCCTGAATATACTACCACAGAGTTAGGTATGTTTTTTTATACGCAAAAAAAGATTTCAGATTTTACTTTTAGCGGTGGCGCAAGAATAGATAAAAAGGGCGTGGAGTTTAACGAACTATCGAGTAATACCCCCAATTATTTAAATAGTAAAATTTACATTCAACCGCAACAACATCAAAAAGACTTTGGAGATATAGCCGGATCCTTTGGTATGACTTACGAAGCGAGTAAGGAATGGGTATTTAAATTAAATATTGCGCGTGGGTATCGTGCACCCAATATGTCCGAGTTGGGAAGTAATGGAGCACACGAGGGAACCAATCGTTATGAATATGGTAATCCAAATTTAGTATCAGAAAAAAGCTTGCAATTTGATTTAGGAGCAGAATGGAGTAACGAACACGTTTCATTTACAGGTAATGTATTTTACAATATGGTAACTGGTTATATTTATTACCAAAAATTAAATAGTGTTTTAGGCGGCGATTCTATTTTAACAAAAAATGATCAAAAGTTTTATGCATTTGCCTATAAGCAACAAAATGCAAACTTATATGGTGCTGAATGTAATTTGGATTTTCATCCGCATCCATTGGACGGATTGCATATTGAAAATACTTTGTCCTATGTAAGAGGTACTTTTAATAATTCAGTGGACTATAGTAATAACTTGCCAAGCATTCCACCATTTAGATGGTTGAGTGAAATTAAATATGAGTTTGGAAATGCAACCAACAATAAAAATAATTACGTCTCAGTACAGTTAGACAATATCTCCACCCAAAATAATCCATTTACTGGATACAATACCGAAACAGCTACGCCTGGATATACTTTAATTAATGTAGGCATGGGCACGCATATTAAACATAATGGAAAACAATTTTGTACTTTAACATTAGTCGCTCAAAACCTAACGGATATTGCTTATCAAAATCATTTAAGTCGTTTAAAATATACCGACGAAAATTTAGCAACAGGTCGTATGGGAGTGTATAATATGGGCCGTAACTTTAGTGTAAAGTTGAATTTGCCGTTGGTCTTTGATTAAA
>CAIQQR010000085.1 GCA_903874055.1 uncultured Bacteroidota bacterium
AAACCAAAACCACTTCTCAAGCGGGTGTTTACACACTTGATAAACAAGTAATCACAGACGGTAAAACCGAAATGGTGAAATCTACTGCAAACGGAGATGTACAGTACAAAATTTATACGAATGAAGGATACTTTTATATAGGTATCAATAAGGATTCATCAGCTGCATTTGGAACTGGTTCATATACTCAAGTAGGCAATACAATTACAGAAACCAATATTTATAATAATGGTTCTTTAGATACTGCATGGGATGCTAAATTAGAAATCACTAATAATGATAAAGGGTATACCCAAGTTATTCCAGAATTAAAGGCGGGTGGTGTAAGTTATAAATTAACTGAAGACTATACAAAAGTACAGGCAACAGGTACAAGTACTTTAGATGGTATTTGGCATCAAACAAAAAGTATTGATGTGAGCAATGGCAAGGATACAGTAGTAGGCACTTATAATGAATATAAAGTTTACAACGCTGGTCATTTTATGTGGGCTACGAAAGTTACAGATACAGCTTCTAAAAAAGAGGTGAAGTATGTAGGACATGGTACCTTTACTTTAAATAATGATGCTTTAACAGAGAATTTAGATTTATCAAATATTCCAGGTGCTAACCACAAATATGAAATTAAGTTGAAATTTAATGGTGCTGATGAGTACACGCAAGAAACGGCCGATACCGCTGCTAAGAAAGTTAATTTCAAAACCTATAAGCGTATTAAGAAATAGTTTTTCAGAATTTTTTAAGTTTGGGAAAGGCTGTTCTAATAGAGCAGCCTTTTTTATTTGATTCTTATTAAAAATAATAGGAAATTGCACACCATAATGCGCCAATACTTTTATCTACTCCTTTTTGTTTTAGCTATTTCTACAAAGGGTAGTGCGCAAACCACTCATATGCAGGAGTCTTGGTGGGATTATCTGAATCAAAATAGATACAATGACCATTGGGGTTCATGGATTGACCTACAGTCTAAATTAAAGGACAACTTTGTAAATTCAATTAATGCCAACGAGTACACCTTGGGCGCCTCTTATTTTAAGAACGAACATTTCAAATATACGGGAGCACTAACCCTAGTGGATCAATTTCCTGCATCGGGTAAGCCCTATCATTTGGAGGAATATCGTCCCTGGCAAATGATTCAATTAAATACAAAAACGAGTCGATCCAAGTGGTTACAGTGGTTAAGGTTGGAGGAAAGGTTTAAGCAAACCGCAATGAGCAACAAAGCAAGCGATCACTACGATTTTACCTATAGATTAAGGTATTATGTATTGGCAGAATTCCCTTTAAGTAAGCGTATGTATAAAAAGGGAACATTTTCTTTTGTTACCTCCGAGGAATTGTACCTGAATTTTGGTTCCAGTATCGTGTACAATACTTTTGACCAAAACAGACTATTTGCCGGATTTTACTACTACCTGAATGATGCCAATATTTTGCAGTTGGGGTATACCAATTTGTTTCAAAAGTACAATGCACCAGATAAATACCTAAAGTCCGATGTATTAAGAGTTTCTGTGTTTAATACTATCGATTTTCGTAAAAAGCCAAAAACCAGGGATATCAACCCCTAGATAATTGTGTTAAAACCTACGCTATTTAATGATTTTAGCGATTTTTAGAGTTTTACATGTTTAATTAAATTTGTCGGTATCGTTTGCGTAAATAAATACATTAATTAAATGTGAAATTTAAGTTAATATAAATAGACTTGTAGACGATTTATGGGCCACTTTGGCCTTGATTGCTAAACAAATTGCTTATATGAAAAAACTTGTATTGGGTTTTATGCTAACCTTAACCACAATTGGGTTATTTGCACAAAACATAACTGTAGCCGGTAAGGTTACTGACGAAACTGGCGCTCCTTTGGATGGAGTTTCTATCAAAGTAAAAGGTTCAAATAAAGGAACACAAACTAATAATGGAGGTGCTTTTCAAATTGCAGTTGCTCCAGGTGTTACTTTATCTTTTAGCTACGTTGGTTATAACAATGTAGATAAGAAAATTACTGACGCTAGTCCTTTAACCATTAAATTATCTAAAGCGAATGCGAACTTAGATGATGTAGTAGTTATTGGTTATCAGAGTGTTAGACGTAAAGATGTAATGGCTTCTGTTGCATCTGTTGGCGCTAAAGACTTAAAAGACATTCCTATCAACTCAGCAGCTGAAGCTTTAAATGGTCGTTTAGCGGGAGTTACGGCAACGACTGCGGAAGGATCTCCTGATGCACAAGTTAAAATTAGAGTAAGAGGTGGTATGTCCATTACAGGTGATAACTCTCCTTTATATATCTTGGATGGAGTTCAGGTTGAAAATGCTTTAGGATTAATTTCTCCTCAAGACATTCAATCTATCGACGTTTTAAAAGACGCTGCTGCTACTGCCATTTATGGTGCGCGTGGTGCAAATGGAGTAATCGTAATTACTACTAAAAAAGGAAGACAAGGTAAAATGCAGGTTACTTACAATGCATTTTATGGTGTAAAGAATTTAGCCAATAAATTAGATGTATTAACTCCGTATGATTATGGATTTTATCAGTTTGAAAGACAATTAGGAAATGCTACAGATAGTGCGACTTTCGTAAAAAACTTTGGCACATTTAGCAACTTAGCTGCGCTTAAAACTACCAATGCAACTGATTGGCAAAAAGAAGTTTATGGCAATACTGGAATTATGCAGTCCCATAACTTATCTATTTTTGGAGGGTCTAAAAAATTAACTTACAACTTTGGTGTTACTTCAAATGATGATAGAGCAGTTGTAAGAAATTCTGGATTAAGAAGAGGCATTATCACTGGTAAAGTAGAATATCAACCAATTGAAAAATTAAAATTGGCTGTTTCTACAAGATATAACTATCAAGATGTATATGGAGCGGGCGTTTCAAGTGATCAAGGTTCTGCTTACAACAGATTAAGAAATGCAATTCGTTACAGACCTTATTTATCTGGTGGTCAATCATTAACTGATGCCGATCCAATGGCAGATCCTGCAGTAGGTAATGGCTTAAACTTAATTAATCCAATTGATTTAGCTGATCAAGAATACCGTAAAAAATCAACTGAAGTAAAAAATATAACTGCTTCACTTACTTATAATATTCTTAAGAACTTAACTTTTACATCTACGTATGGTTACAATGATAATGTAATTGTAGATAGAAAATTTAGTGACTCAATTACTCCCTACTCAGTATTATCTGGATCAAGAAAACCAATCATGAGTAAGGATACCATTCAGGGTACTACTTTTACAAATTCAAATGTGTTATCATTTAATTTGAATAAAGGCAATCATGCATTAACAGCGTTAGTAGGAGAAGAAACTTATGAATTAGATTCAAGAACAGCGAATAGCTTGTACAAGTTATATCCTAATGGAACAACTCCAACACAAGCTTTTTTATATCAAGTACCAGGAACTTCTTTTGCAGGTTATCCTAAATTGCAAAAGAGTGTTTACACTAACTTATCCTTCTTTAGCCGTGTTACTTATTCCTACTTAGATAAATATTTATTTAGTGTGAATGCAAGAGCTGACGGAGCTTCTAAGTTTGCTGAATCAAATCGTTGGGGTTATTTCCCTTCAGGATCATTTGCTTGGAGAGTTAAGAAAGAGAAGTTCTTAGAAAATGTAGATGTAATCAATGATATGAAAATTAGAGTGGGTTATGGTGAAGTGGGTAACAACCGTATCAATGACTATTTATTCTTAAGTACTTATAACAATAATGGTTCTTATTATTATGGATTAGGTGGTCAAACTGCTTATGGATATTCATCTGCAGGTTTAGTGAACACTAATTTACTTTGGGAATCTACTATTAGCAGAAACTTAGGATTAGACATTAGCTTCTTAAAAAGATTTACTTTAAATGTAGATGTATATAATAATAGCTCAAGCAATTTATTATTGAATGTGCCAATTGCTTCTACTTATGGATATACAACACAATTACAAAATATTGGTAAGACAAATAACAAAGGAGTTGAATTTAATTTAACTGCTTTAATTGCTTCTAAGAAAGACTTTACTTGGAATGCAAGTTTAAATATGTCATTCAACTCCAATGTAGTTGATGCATTAGGTGTAAATCAACAATATTTTTATCCAGCAGCTAGCTGGGGTGTTTCTGGTCAGCCAACTGACTACATTACTAAAATTGGACAACCCGTTGGATCAATGTATGGTTTAGTAGCAGACGGATTTTACAGACCAGCTGATTTTGATTACAATAGCGCAACAGGAGTGTATACTTTAAAAGCAGGTGTTGTAAATAACTCAGGAATTATTGGTACTGTTCAACCAGGTGCTATCAAGTACAAGGATTTGAATGGTGATGGTAAAATTGATTTAAACAATGACCGTAAAATTATTGGAAACCCTACTCCTAAATTTAGCGGTGGTTTCAATAACCAATTCACTTATAAAAATTGGGATATGAGTGTGTTTGTAAACTTTGTTTACGGAAACACTATCTACAATGCAAATAAAGTAGAGTTAACAAACGGCTACACCAACAATGCTAACTTATTAGCTGTAATGGCTGATCGTTGGAAAACAGTTGCTCCAGATGGTACTGTTTTACAATACGTAAATGCAGCTGGTGCTGTAATTGGTGTTGATCCAGCAGTATTAACTACGGCAAATATCAATGCTAAAATTTGGCAACCACTTAAGAGTGCCGGTGCTTTCTACCCATCATCATGGGCAATGGAAGATGGTTCTTTCTTGAGAATTAATAATATTACTATTGGTCATAC
>CAIQQR010000086.1 GCA_903874055.1 uncultured Bacteroidota bacterium
GCTGGCTCACCACCACTTAACTTAATCATATCCATTGTAGCCATGGCAAGACCAGCACCATTTACCATACAACCTACGTTACCATCTAATTTTACGAAGTTTAAGTTAAACTCACCAGCTTCTACTTCGGTTGGATCTTCTTCAGTTACATCACGCATAGCCAATAAATCAGGATGACGCATTAAGGCGTTATCATCTAAATTCATTTTACAGTCTACTGCGATCATTTTATCGTCAGAAGTTTTGAATAATGGGTTAATTTCTAACATTGCACAGTCTAGACCAACATAGGCATTGTATAAATTAGTTACGAATTTCACACAGCTCTTTAATGCTTCACCACTTAATCCTAAATTGAAAGCAATTTTTCTTGCCTGAAATCCTTGTAAGCCACCACCTGGATGTACCCACTCTTTAAATATTTTTTCAGGAGTATCATGTGCCACATCTTCAATGTTCATACCACCTTCGGTACTGTACATAATCACATTCATTCCTTTTGTACGATCTAATAAAATAGATAAGTAAAACTCTTTAGTAGGATTAGGTCCATCATAATAAACGTCTTGTGCTACTAAAATTTGATTCACTACTTTACCAGCTGGGCCAGTTTGAATAGTTACCAAGGTTCCACCTAAAATATTTTTTGCAAATTTTTCAATGTCTTCAGCTGATTTACCAACTGCAACACCACGTTGGTCAGTACCTACGATACTTCCTTTACCACGACCACCAGCATGAATTTGTGCTTTAACAACAGCAAATTTATTATTGGTTTCTTTAGCAATTTTTTGGTAAGCCGCTACTGCGTCTTGTACATTATTAACTGCGACCCCTTCTTGAACTGGGACATTGTACTTTTTTAGTAATTCTTTAGCTTGAAATTCGTGCAAGTTCATTTTGATGAAATTTTGGCGAAGATACTAGAATAATAGCAAAAATTGAGTCAAAAATGAACTTATAAATGACTAAAAATATATTTTGTTGTTTAAACATTGAATTGTAATTTTGTAGTCTCTTTTATTTAAAGGAAATTTAATAAATATTTAAACAAATCAATCTGTATGAAAAAAAACATCTTCACAACTTTGATCTTAGCATCAATTACTTTATTCTCTTTTGGACAAAAGAAAGCTGTTCCAGCAGCCCCCGTTACTAATTTTACAGTCGATTCTTCAAAAAGCAAAGTAAATTGGGTAGGTTCTAAAAAAAGCGATTTTCACACAGGATATTTCCCCGTTAAATCAGGTGATGTAAAAGTGGCTGGCGGAAAGTTAGTAGGAGGCAGTTTTATTATCGATGTAGCTGGATTAAAAGTTACTGACGGTGGTGGTGAGAAATTACAAGGACATTTACTTTCAGATGCGTTTTTTAATGCAGTAGCATTTGGTGAGGCTACATTTACAATTACTAAAGTAGTTAGCCAAAAAAATGATAAAGCAAATATTACTGGAACACTTTCATTACATGGAGTTGAGGCACCAATCAATTTTACTGCTTATATTAGAAATGCCGATGATAAAGGTTTTTTTGCTGAAGCATTTTTCCCTTTAAATAGATCAACTTTTGGCATTAATTATAACTTAGGAACAAATAATGATGTTCAATTAGCGATTCATTTGTATGCAAGTAAATAATTATTAATTCAGACTTTGTCTGATTAAGAATTCAAAAAACTCGAATTCAAAAAAATACCCCTAATGAAAATTTAGGGGTATTTTTTTGCCTTTGGCAATACTCGTTTTTTGAAAAGAATAAGTGTTATTTCAACATAATCAAATCTCGTAACGCTCTTTTAAAATATGTAAATGGTGCAATGCATGTCCAAATATGATAAAGCCTAATGCATTCACTGAAATAGGGAAACCGCTAGCCGTGCCTAATGATTTATTTTGTTCTTCGGTAAATGAGGCAAATAATAAATTTGTAGATTGTCTTACAACTCTCCATTCAATCAACATGTCTTTCCAATTTCTATTTGCTGCAGTTGCATTTTTTGCATATTCATTTTCATCAAACCCTAACAATGCAGCAGGTTCTTTTCTTGATAATGCCAAAGCACGATATGCGAATATTCTTTCTGTATCAATTACATGTTGAAACATTTGCTTTATGGTCCATTTATCTGGTCCATAAGCGTAATTGATTTTTTCTAAAGGGATAGCTGCCCAAAATTCAATAATCCTTTCGTTGTATTGTTGTACTAAAATGGAATAATCTTTTCCACTTGTATAGTTAATGTATGTTTGATGTTGTTTTCCGTATTCTGTTGCACTGGGTCTGGGCATATTTTTTGTTTAAATGATGATTTTATTTATTTAGATTTTGTATTTGATTTATATTTTTTGCTTGGCTTATAATTTTGTGCAAATTGTAATGCATTTGCTGCATTTACAATGCCAGGAGCTGATGCAATTTCCTGTAATGTTTTTTCTTCTTGTTTTTGAGGTACTGAATAAGTTTTATTAATATCCTCTGGTTTCCAAACACTCTGCATTAATATTTGTTTTACATCTATTGCTGAAAGGTTGGGGTAGTAGGATCTTATCATTGCGGCAATATGACTTACTATGGGTGCAGCCATACTAGTGCCTTGTAAGTAACCATGATTATTGCCAGTTGGAATGGTAGAATAAATTTTAATTCCAGGAGAGAGTACGTCTACTATTTTAGATCCAAAATTACTAAAGTCGGTTAGTAAAGTGCCATTGATAAAATAATCACTACTTGCAGCAATGGTTAAAATATTTTTCGCTGTGTCCTTTAATGTACTTGAATATGGATTTGGATACACAGCTTTGTTGTTTAAATCATAATATTCATTACCTGCAGAATGAATAATTAAAACATCTTTTTCTCCAGCATAACGAATAGCATCATCCACCCATGATTGTTCTGGAGAGAAAGATTTCCCAAAACTCATATTGATTATTTTGGCGCCATTATCTACGGCATATCTAATTCCTAAAGCAATATCTTTATCGTATTCATCTCCATCAGGAACTACTCTAACGCCCATAATTTGTATGGCTGGATATAATTTATTAACCTTCCAATTACTATCCGGAATACTTGCCACTAATCCTGCAACATGGGTGCCATGTTTTGCGTTAGGGCCAGTAATATCATTGTTCCCGTAATATTTATCTTCAAGATTTTCGTAATTATCATTTATAATCTCAGCCCTAATATTAGCAGGAGGAATTTTCTTTGCTTTTGCTGATTTTTCTTTGCCTTCAATATATTCTTTTAAATCACCAATCACTTCTTGGTACGGAGTCTCTTTTTCAATACCTAAAATTTGCACCGTTCTTAAATAAGCCATTTTCGCATCAAGAGTAACACGTCCAATGGGTTGATACGATTCGATTGATTCCACTGTAAAGTTAGAATCATTCTTTTCCTTGATAATTATGTTGCCTAATTTTTGTAAGGCATTTGTAGCCATAGTAATATATTGCAAATTCGCAGCATCTTCCTCTGAAAATACTATTTCATTCGCCGCTTGTTTCCATGCCTGATATTGCTTTTGTTGTGCTTCCGATTTAATTTGATTTATGTCGGACACATTTTCAAAGGCAGTTTTATATTTGTGGTATATTCTTGATTTTTCGTCTGCTGCTTTATCTATATTTCTTCCATCCTTACCTCCTAAAAAATTCCAACCATGTATATCATCAACATATCCATTATGGTCATCATCAATTCCATTGTTTGGTATTTCCTTTGTATTCACCCAAAGCTTTGTTTTTAATTCAAGATGATTGGTATCAATGCCACCATCAAGAACGGCAACAATGATAGGGGATGGTTGTTTATTTAATTTTGAAAGTTGCTCGTATGCTTGAAATAAACTTATTCCATGAACAGTATCCTTATTAAAATCTTTCCAATGCCAATATTTGCTAGATACATTGAATTGAGCCAAGGCAAAAATGTGTGTGCAAATTGCAAGGAATAATAAAAGTTGCTTTTTCATAGAATTACAAATCAAATTGTATGCCTTGTGCAAGTGGTAATTGATTACTCCAATTTATGGTATTGGTTTGTCTACGCATATAAGCTTTCCAAGCATCGCTACCACTTTCTCTTCCTCCTCCTGTTTCTTTTTCTCCTCCAAATGCGCCGCCAATTTCGGCTCCACTTGTTCCAATATTAACATTGGCAATTCCACAATCACTTCCCCATGCAGATAAGAATAATTCAGACTCACGCATATTTAAAGTCATAATTGCAGAAGATAATCCTTGTGGTACGTTATTTTGAATTTCAATAGCCTCTTCAATTGTTTTATATTTCATTACATATAAAATAGGAGCGAAGGTTTCGTGTTGTACAATTGTATAGGCTGGATTTACTTCGGCAATACATGGCTTCACATAACAACCGCTTTCAAAACCTGTGCCGTTTATAACACCACCTTCCACTAAAAATTTTCCACCCTCTTTAATACAAGACGCTATACTTTGTAAATATAAATTCACAGCTTCTTTATCAATTAATGGCCCCATGTGATTTTTAGAATCTAATGGATCTCCGATTTTAATTTGCTGATAAGCTTTGGTTAATTTAGTAACAAAACTATCATATACATTTTCATGAATAATTAAACGTCTTGTACTAGTGCATCTTTGCCCCGCTGTGCCTACGGCCCCAAACACAGCACCAATTAATGACATATCTAAGTCGGCATTTTCAGTAATGATAATGGCGTTATTTCCACCTAACTCTAAAATTGTTTTACCTAATCTTCCTGCCACTGCTTTATTTAATTCTTTTCCCATTCTTGTTGATCCAGTTGCGGATACCAATGGAATACGACTATCATTGCTAATCCATTCACCCACTTCACGACCGCCTTGAATTAAATTGTTTACACCTTCAGGTACATTGTTTGCTGCAAATACTTTAGCAACAATATTTTGTACAGCATTGCCACATAAAGGCGTTTTCTCACTTGGTTTCCAAACGGTAACATTTCCACACACCCATGCTAATGCAGCGTTCCAACTCCAAACAGCAACTGGGAAATTAAATGCAGAAATGATACCAACTATACCCATTGGATGCCATTGTTCATACATTCTGTGTGATGGTCTTTCACTATGCATTGTTAAACCATACAATTGTCTAGATAAGCCCACTGCAAAATCACATATATCAATCATTTCTTGCACTTCGCCTAAACCTTCTTGTATGCTTTTCCCCATCTCATAACTTACTAATTGGCCTAGCGCTTGTTTATCTGCTCTTAATGCATCTCCTAATTGTCTTACTACTTCGCCTCTTTTTGGTGCAGGCCATTTTCTCCATTCCAAAAATGCAGTTTGAGCAGTAGTAATTACTTTTTCATAAGCTTCTTTATCTGATGAACTTACTGATCCAATTAATTTTCCATCAACTGGAGAATAACTGTTAATTATTGCGCCTTTGCTATTAATAGTTTTAGATCCAGTAGCACTCCCTTCGTTATCTTTTTGCAAACTCAAATGCTGTAAAAATTCCATTCTTATTTTTTAATTTTTTCTATAATATTTGTTGTAGAAAATCCTTCTACAATTGGGTTTATGATTACTTTTCCTCCATTGGCAATTACTTCCTTAGCACCCACGATGGTTTCAATGGTATAATCACCGCCTTTCACTAAAACATCAGGCATTAGGGTAGTAATTAATTCGTAGGGAGTATCTTGTTCAAATACAACTACTGCATCTACTAATACTAAATTGGCCATCACCAAAGCACGACTCTCTGTTGAATTAATAGGACGATCTGGTCCTTTTAATCTTTTAATACTAGCATCCCCATTTAAACCTAAAACTAAATAGTCTGCTTCTTTTGCAGCTTGTGCAATGGAGAATAAATGACCTGGGTGTAGAATATCAAAACATCCATTTGTAAATGCTACTGTCTTGCCCGTTACTTTCCAGGAGCTTATCAATGCTTTAGCTGCATCGATACTTAAAATCTTTTTTTCAATGCCTTCTACAAATCGCATATTATTTGACTTGTTTATTAATAATTGGAAGTATAATTAAACTTAAACCTCCTAATACTATGATGATTAAAAATTGAGCAAACCATTGCACTGTTCCGTTGGCTAATCCAAGGGTATATTCAACGCCGTTAAGTTCTAAAACCTTTGCCATTAAATAGGCATATGCACCAATTCCACCAGGCGTTAAAATCATTCCTATACTCGCATAAGCTAAACAACTAATGGCTGTGGCAAATGAACTTGTGGTACCTTCTGTCCCCATTAAGCCTATATAAGTAGCAGATAAATACATGAACCAAATACCAAATGAGTATAGGAAAAATAAATTATGCTTTTTTAATTTTGTTGCACTTATCACCCCTTCCCAAATTCCCTTAATAATGTGTTTGATGTTTGCAATTGTTTTTTGCAACTTGGTTCTGAATATGAATAAAACAATGAATGCAATCAAAACAATCCCAATAAATATATACAGTGTATAGTGGTGATTATTTTCAAGAGGGGCATTTGCCTTTTGATTCATTAATTGATGCCAACCCGCTTCAATTACATTAAACTGAAGTACAAGTGCCAATAAAAAAACAATACCTAGGCTTAAAACATCAAAAGCTCTTTCCGCTACAATGGTACCCACAATTTTTTCGGCAGGCACTTTTTCATATTTTGAAAGTAGGGTACATTTTAAAACCTCCCCCAATCTGGGTACGGCTAAATTAGCTAAGTATCCAATTAGGACAGCTAAAAAAGTATTTATAATGGAAGGTTTATATCCAAGGGGCTCCATAATTAATCTCCACCTTAAAGCGCGTAAGAAGTGGGAAAACCCAAGCATTAGAAAAACTGGTAAAACAATCCAATATTTTGTGGATTTTAAGGCGGTAGTGAATTTAGCCCATTCCTGTGCTGGAATTTGGTGTAAACTCCACCAAATCAGCAATATGCCGATAAAGAAAAAGAAGGCAATCTTCAGGAATTTACCCATTATCGTTCGTTTTTACAATGTCTTGCAATTTACGACCTATTGTCCTATAAATCTTGGATTTTGGAGCCAAATATGCAGCTTTTTTAGGTGTTTCTTAAAGTGAGGACTATTTCGTACCTTCGCAAACTCAAAGATGGTTCTGAGTTAAATCCCAATAGGAATGTCTGAAAAAAAACGAATTTTATACATCGCAACTGAAATGTCACCTTATCTAGAGTTGACAGAGTTTGCTGAGGTAATTAATAAGTTAGCTATCAAAAGTAATGATAGTGGCTTAGAAGTAAGATGTATTATGCCAAGATTTGGTGTAATCAACGAAAGAAGACATCGTTTACACGAAGTGGTAAGGTTATCTGGAATTAATGTTCAAGTGGATAGTGATGATTATCCTTTACAAATTAAAGTAGCTTCATTGCCAAATGCAAGACTACAGGTTTACTTTTTAGAAAATGAAGATTTTTTTAAACGCAAGCAAATTTTTCATGATGAAAATGAAGTTTGGTTTGATGACAACACATTAAGAACTATTTTCTTTTGCCGTGGTGCATTAGAAACGGTTAAAAAATTTGGATGGCCTCCAGACATTATTCATTGTAGCGGGTGGATGACAGGATTAATACCTGCTTATATTAAAACCGCATTTAAGAAAGAACCGGTATTTTCTAATTCTAAAGTAGTTTTTACCATTGGTGCAAATACTTTTGAGGAAAAGTTTGATAAGGATCTTTTAACTAAGGGGTTAATCAATGCAAACATCAAGGATAAAGACTTAGAAATTTTCAAAGAGTTAAATAATACTGCTTTTTTTAGAGGTGGTGCTACTTATGCTGATGCAATTACATTTGGTTCTGACATTATTGATAAAAAATTAGTTTCTGAATTTTCAGCTGTTAAAGGTAAAAAGGTGGTTCCTTTTAATGGATGGGACTCCGATTTAACAGAGTATTTAGATTTATATAACGAACTTGCAGGCAAATAAAGACAAAATAATTCATGGCATTAATTAATATAGTGAAGCGTATATCAGTAATCTTATTCATTGGAGTTCTTTTTTCAGCATGTACAAGAATTGGTACTACTGAAATGGGACTTGGACTTTTACCTTCAGCAGATGCATTTAATACAAAAGATACCATTTTAACTGTTGAAACAGTAACTGTTGATCGACCTGACTCATTGAGAGTGTACGGATCAGATGATCATGTTGTTGGAACTATCACCAATGACGCCTTGTTTGGATCAACTACAGCAAGTTTATATTTTAATTTAAAACCTGCCTATTTCCCATATACTGTTAGAGGATCTAAGGATAGTTTAAAAGTGGATTCTGCAGTTTTAATTCTTTCTTACAAAGGATTTTATGGAGATTCTACAAAGCCTGTTACATTTAATTTGAGAAGAATAAGTGCTAATACTCCTTTAAATCCAGATTCTTCAGTTGCTAGCAACTATCCAGAGGTGTACAATATTCAAACAGATGCTACCATGGCCAATCCTTATACTATGGATTTTACCCATGTGCATGATTCGGTAATTAATAGATTTGAAGCAGCAAAAGATCAAATACGTATTCCTTTAAATAAGACCTTTACGGATATGTTCCTAAAGGTTTTTGATACCAATACTGCATATAAAACGGATACTACTTTAAGACAATATTTCCCAGGATTTGCTTTAACTACAAGCAATAATAATGATGTATTTGTAATTGTAAATTTATTAGATACCAATACTAAGTTAGGTTTATACTACACAACAAATTCTACTTCAACAGCAACTG
Source organism: uncultured Bacteroidota bacterium (assembly GCA_903874055.1). Taxonomy (GTDB): domain Bacteria; phylum Bacteroidota; class Bacteroidia; order Chitinophagales; family Chitinophagaceae; genus Sediminibacterium. Next base: position 8,761 of record CAIQQR010000086.1, read on the forward strand.
CAGGTGCAAGAGATACGGTTGTTGATTATTTTAAATTTACTGTTTCAGATAATGGAGATGCTAATTTTATAAAGAGAAACAGAGCAGGATCTGAAGCCTCAAGGCATTTAGGTGTTGCGAATGATTCTTTAATATACGTTCAAACAAGTCCAGGCACCGTTGTTAAAATAAAAGTACCAGGTTTGAAGAATTTTGCTAACAAAATTATTCATAGAGCTGAATTAATTGCAGAGCAAGTGCCAACTACAAGCCCCAATGCTTTAGAAGCCCAATGGACAGCACCGAGTTATTTATTCCTGGGAGCGTATGATAGTGCATCAAATAGTATTCGAAATGTACCAAATGACTATCAAGGGACAGTAAATGCTGCTCAATTTGCCCGTTTTGGAGGTAGACTCCTTTATAAGTCTTTACAAGGCTATGATAATGTAGCAACCTATAATTTTGATTTGAGTAGGTACATGCAGGGAGTTGTATCAAGAAAGGATTCGGTTTTTGATTTAAGATTAATGGCACCGGTGAATGATTCAATAAGATATGTACCACCTTATCCTTATAATTTATCTGGAGGGGTTGATTATATATCTAGAGCTGTTGCCAATCAGCCAGCAATTGGTAGAGTGAGATTAGGCGGTGGTAGTCATTCTAAATTTAGAATGCGTTTACACGTTTACTATTCCGATTTATAGTTAATAAGAATTATTAATATATTTGCACTTTAACAACATCTAAATAAAAGAATATGCCTTATTTATTTACCTCTGAGAGTGTTTCTGAGGGACATCCAGACAAAGTAGCCGATCAGATTTCTGACGCATTAATCGATAATTTTTTAGCGTTTGACCCACAGTCAAAAGTAGCTTGTGAAACTTTAGTAACTACAGGTCAAGTAATTTTGGCTGGCGAAGTAAAATCTAAAGCATATTTAGATGTGCAAGAAATTGCAAGAGGTGTAATTCGTAAGATTGGATACACGAAGAGTGAATATATGTTTGAAGCCAATAGCTGTGGTATTTTATCTGCAATACATGAGCAATCAGCAGATATTAACCAAGGGGTAGATAGAAAAAAGAAAGAAGAGCAAGGTGCTGGTGACCAAGGTATGATGTTTGGTTACGCAAGCAACGAAACAGAAGACTATATGCCATTGGCTTTGGACTTAGCGCACAAAATTTTAATTGAATTAGCTGCATTAAGAAGAGAGCACAAGCAAATCAAGTATTTACGTCCAGATGCGAAATCTCAGGTGACATTAGAGTACAACGACAAAAACGAGCCAGTAAGAATTGACGCGATTGTGGTGAGTACGCAACATGATGATTTTGATAAGGAAGGCAAGATGTTAGCGAAAATCAACAAGGATATTGTTGAGATTTTAATTCCAAGAGTAAAAGCAAAGTACAAGAAATACGCTAAGTTATTTAATAAGGATATCAAGTACCATATTAACCCAACAGGTAAGTTTGTAATTGGTGGACCGCATGGTGATACTGGGTTAACGGGTCGTAAAATTATCGTCGATACTTACGGTGGTAAAGGCGCACATGGTGGTGGCGCTTTCTCTGGGAAAGATCCAAGTAAGGTGGACCGTTCTGCAGCCTATGCAACACGTCATATAGCTAAGAACTTAGTAGCTGCTGGTGTGGCTAGTGAAGTATTAGTGCAAGTGTCTTATGCCATTGGTGTTGCAAAGCCAACTTCCATTAATGTTAACACTTATGGTACTGCGAAAGTAAAAATGACAGATGGTCAAATTGGCAAGTTAGTAGAAAGTATTTTTGATATGCGTCCTTACTTTATTGAGCAAAGATTAAAGTTAAGAACTCCAATGTATAGTGAGACTGCTGCTTATGGCCATATGGGTCGTAAGAATGAAACAGTTACTAAAACATTCACTACTCCAGATGGTAAATCTAAAACCGTGAAAGTGGAATTGTTTACTTGGGAAAAATTAGATTATGTTACGAAAGTGAAAAAAGCTTTCGGTTTAAAATAGTTAAATGATTTTTAATAAAGGCCCGTTCCGATTTTTCGAGACGGGCTTTTTATTTTAATAACAAATTAATTGATTGGTTATGGCGGATTTGGAAAAACTATCAAAAGATAATCCTTGGAAAAAAATGAGTGCTCAAGTTAAATATGATAATCCTTGGATTAGTTTAACGGAGTATCAAGTAATTACTCCTGCAGGTACTGAAGGAATTTATGGGAAAGTACATTTTAAAAATATTGCAGTTGGAGTCATTGCTATTGATTCAGAAAACAATACTTATTTAGTAGGCCAATATCGTTTCCCATTGGATTTATATAGTTGGGAAATTCCTGAAGGAGGATGTCCAGAAGGTACAGATTGGCTGGAAGCTGCTAAAAGAGAATTAAAAGAAGAAACTGGTTTTGAGGCAGCAAATTGGACTGAGATTTTGCAGATGCATGTTTCTAATTCGGTGTCGGATGAATTTGCAGTAGTATATGTTGCACAGCAATTGATTGCAGGCCAATCAGCACCAGAGGAAACTGAGGATTTACAGATAATTAAAATGCCTTTTAATCAAGCAGTACAATGGGTGATGGAAGGTAAAATAACGGATTCCATATCAGTAGCTGCTATCTTAAAATGGAATGCTATAACTTTGAGCCATGCAGGAGAGAAATAATAGACCGGAAAGGAAATATTCAGGACCAAGAAGATTTAGTCCCAGACCTAGTTTTACGACTGAGCGTAAATTTATTATTGGTCGTCAACCTTTGATTGAATCTTTGGAGTCGGGTGCTAATATTGAAAAAATATTAATTCAAAAAAATGCACAAGGGGAAGGGTTAAATGAAATAAAACAGTTTGCGCGGGGAAAGACCATACCTATTCAATTGGTTCCCATTGAAAAATTAAACGGGATGACTAAGGCCAATCATCAAGGGGTATTGGCATTTATTTCCAACGTTAAATATTTAGATTTGCAAGAGGTGATTGATTTTGTAGTGGCAAAGGGAGAGACCCCATTATTTGTTATGTTAGATGGAGTTACAGATGTAAGAAATATTGGTGCAATAAGTAGAAGCATTCATTGTTGTGGGGCACAAGCTTTAATCATTCCTGATAAAGGAGTTGGAGCACTAAATGAAGAAGCATTTAAAAGTAGTGCAGGCGCATTGGAACATATTCATGTAGTTCGTGTAAGTAGTTTATTAAAAGCAGTGGATGATTTGCATTTAAATGGCATTCAAGTTTTTACGAGTGAAATGCGTGCAGATAAAAATGTACACGAATTGGATTTAAATGTGCCTTCTTGTATTATTATGGGGGATGAGGGCAGAGGCGTTCAGCCTTATTTAGCCAAGGCTGCTGATTATTTCTTCAAAATTCCAATGGCCACAAATTTTGATTCATTTAATGTTTCCGTAGCAGCAGGCATTGTATTGTATGAGGCAATGAAACAAAGATTATTCCCTACCACAAAATAATCTCTAATGAGTGTTGTGAAATTTAAATTGACATTATCTGCGCATCCTTCTGATAATTCTATTGCCTATCGTCAAAAAACAATGTTAATTGGCTCTTGTTTCACAGAAAATATGGGCACGAAATTAAAGCATCATCTTTTTGAAACACTTGAAAATCCTCATGGCATTTTATTTAATCCGGTAAGTGTCAAGAATGCCATCTTTGATTATATTTCAATAAAGCAGTATACCGAAAATGATTTGTTTTTATTAAATGATGTTTGGAATAGTTGGCATCATCATAGTCGATTCTCTGGTATTACCAAAGAGGAGGCCTTGGTTAAAATAAATAATTCAATTGTAGAGGGACATAATTTTATAAAGTCTGCAAATCATTTAATTATTACACTAGGCTCTGCTTGGCTGTACACTTTAAATGGTAATGCCCCTTCAAATACTGGGCTAATTGTTGCTAATAATCATAAAGCTCCATCAAGCTGGTTCACAAAAAGGTTAATGAAGTCGGAGGAATTGCTAAGTGATTTAAATGTATTAGTTGATTCAATTAAAAAGTTAAATCCTTTCTTACACATTATATTTACCATTAGTCCTGTGCGTCATTTAAGAGAAGGGTTAGTTGAAAATAATAGGAGTAAGGCGGTATTAATTCAGGCGGTTCATAATTTAATTGAAACAAATACACATATTGAATATTTCCCAGCTTATGAATACGTAATGGATGATTTAAGGGATTATCGTTTTTATGCTGAAGATTTGGTGCATCCAAATTATGCCGCTACTAACTATGTTTGGGAGAAATTTGTTGAAACCTATTTTACTATTGAAACTCAATTGGTCATGAAACAGGTGGCTGAAATGCAGTTGGCTTTACATCACAAACCCTTTTTTGTTGGGTCTGCTGAGCATCAAAAATTTATACATTCTTGCATCGAAAAAGGGGAGACTTTAATAGCTAAACACCCATATCTTCCTTTACAAAATCATATCCAGTCTTTTAAAAGTCAAATTGGCAAATAATTACTTAATTTAGACCTCTAAATTATTTATATGCGATTATTGCCATTGATTGCTTCTGCTGTTGCTACAGTTGGACTGGTAGCAGTCTTAAATACTCAATTGCCAAGCGGTGCTTCTAAAACCCCCAAGCTTGGATATTTTCTTTCACCCCAACATGGTTTCTGGAAAAATGCAGAAAAAGTAGATGCTAGTTTTGATGCATCAATTGTTGCTGGTGAATTAAAAGGGAATGTAGATGTTTACATGGACGACAGATTAGTGCCTCATATTTATGCTGATCATGATGAGGATGCTTATTTTGTTCAAGGGTACCTTCACGCTAAATTTAGATTATGGCAAATGGATTTTCAAACAAGAGTAGCATCTGGAAGATTAAGTGAAATTGCCGGTGCAGATAAACTTTCAATAGATCGGTTTTTCCGAAGACTAGGAATGGTTTATGGAGCTGAGCAAACCGAACAATATATCAATGAGCACAATCCAGTAATGAAAGCTACTGTGGATGCATATACTGCAGGAGTGAATGCTTATATTAAACAATTGGCGCCAGAAAATTTGCCATTCGAATATAAATTAATGAACTATCAGCCCGAGGAGTGGACGCCTAAAAAGACCTATCTTTTTTTAATGTTCATGTCTTATGATTTAACAGGCCGTTCTGCAACTGCTGATTTGCAATTAACCAATACTAGAGATTATTTAGGGTTTGATTTATTTGATAAATTATATACCAATCAACAAGACTCTTTGGATCCGATTATACCAAAAGGAACTTTATTTGCGAAGCCTTCGATTGTTCCAGTTAAACCTAATGGATCAGATGTTGCCTATTTAAAAAAGCAAGATCAAAATACAACAGCTGGTAAAGTTTCGGCGAGTCCAGATGCACCAGATAAAAATAATGGAAGTAACAACTGGGCAGTGTCAGGCACTAAAACAAAATCGGGTCGTCCTATTTTATGTAGCGATCCTCATTTAGGTTTAAACTTACCTTCATTATGGTATGAGGTTCAAATCACAACACCTACGCATAGTACTTATGGTGCTAGTTTCCCAGGCTCTCCTGCTGTAATTATTGGCTTTAACGATAGCTTAGCTTGGGGAGTTACCAATGCGGGTAGAGACGTATTGGATTATTATGAATTAAAATTCAAGGACAGCACACAAAAAGAATATTGGTTTAATGGAGCATGGCAAACAACATCCAATAGACAAGAAATTATTAAAGTAAAAGACAGTGCTGATGTGGTTGAAAATATTGCAATGACGCATTGGGGTCCTGCCATGTTTGATAAATTTTATCAAAATCCACAATCTAAAGGACGCAATTTAGCGGTGAAGTGGACAGGGCATAATGCATCTACTGGGGTGGAAACTTTTTATAAATTAAATAGAGCTAAAAACTTTGATGATTATTTAGCGGCTATTTCTTTATGGAAATGTCCAGGACAGAATTTTGTGTTTGCAAGCAAGTCGGGTGATATTGCCATTAAACAACAAGGAAGTTTTGTTGCAAGATGGGATCGACAAGGAGATTTTATTATGCCAGGAACGGATAGTAGTTATGATTGGCAAGGAATAATACCTAATGATGAAAATCCAATGATTAAAAATCCTACTCGAGGCTTTGTAAGTAGTGCCAATCAAAAAGCAGTGGATCCAACTTATCCTTATTACTTAGGTACTGCGGGTTCTTTTCCGTTGTATAGAGGGATTAGTGTAAATAAGCGTTTGCATACTATGGAGCAAATTACTGCAGAAGACATGCAACATTTACAAACAGATAATTACAATGTTTTTGCTGAAGTAGCTAGGCCAGCTTTGATGAAATTTATTGATGCCAATAAGTTAAGTCCAGATGCCCAAAGAATGGTTAAGGAAATGACCAATTGGAATTTATACAATAACGGAAGCGAAAAGGGAATTACCGTATTTAAAATTATTTGGGATAGTGTGGAAGATGCCGTTTGGGGTGATGAATTAGCTGGTTCGCCAATTCCTTTAACAAAACCTGAATCCTATATTTTACTAGATCAAATGAATAAGGATGCTGATTTTTCAGTAGCAGATGATATTCGTACAAAAAATAAAGTAGAAACTTTAAAAGAGCAAGTAAACTTAGGTGTTGAAAATGCAACTAAAAAATTATTGGAATTAGAGAAAGAAGGAAAATTAGAATGGTCTTTATTTAAAGCAACCAGGGTTTCGCATTTGACAAAAATACCTGCATTAAGTAGATTGAATTTACCTATTGGTGGTGGTGTAAATATTGTGAATGCAACTAGTGAAGCTCATGGACCTAGTTGGAGAATGGTAGTTCATTTAACGGATGAAATTGAAGCCTATGGTTTATATCCAGGGGGCCAAAGTGGAAACCCGGGGAGCCCTTTCTATGATACTTTTGTTGATTATTGGGCAGCGGGCAAATATTATAGATTGTTATTCTTGCCAAAAGAAAAATTGGTTGCACATGAAAGAACAAAATGGCATATAAAATTCACAAAGGCTTAATTAATTTAAATCAACTTAAAATTATTTTATGAAAAATATTTCTTCAGATCATTTGAAATTTGTTGTCAGCATTTTGCTTTCCGCATTAATGGGGTATGCCATAGGTATATACGGAAATTTGCCTTGGTGGAGTTTTGTTGTTACCAACTTTATCATTGCTATTGCTATGAATCAAAAGCCAGGTAAATCTTTTTTGTCAGGTGCACTAGGTATTGGATTATTATGGTTGAGTTTGGCATTTGTGATTGACAATCAAAATCAACATATTTTATCTATTAAAGTAGCCAGCATTTTACCATTAAAAGGCTCCTTTCAAGCACTCATTGGTTTAACAGCTTTTGTTGGGTTTTTGCTGGGTGGTTTATCTTCCTTATCTGGGTCATTTGTAAGAAAGTAGTAGCCATTAAATTATTAAATAAAAGAGATTACAGAGCTGACTTTTGTCAGCTCTGTTTTTTTTAACATTAATGTAATTATATTTGCAATGAATTTGCTTAAACTGTAATTGAGCTTAAATTTAAATTTATGTCAGTACTACATAATCGCATCTCCAATGAGGAGTTGAAAGTAAAATTGTATGAGGAAACTTTTCCTAGAACAACATTAAGTTTTTACCAATATTTTTTAATTCAAGACCCACAAGCATTTAGAGATGAAATTTATCGTGCTTTAAACGCGATGAAAGTGTTTGGGCGTATTTATGTTGCCACGGAGGGAATTAATGCACAGATTAGTGTGCCCACTCATAATTTTGAAGTATTTAGAGATTATTTATATTCATTCAAGCCACTGAAAGGTTTGCGATTAAATGTTGCAGTGAATGATGACGGCAAAAGTTTTTGGGTACTAAGAATTAAAGTGCGTGAAAAAATTGTTGCTGATGGCATTGATGATCCCAATTTTAGTATGGAAAATAGAGGCAGGTATGTGAATGCTCAGGAGATGAATAATTTGATGGCTAAAGAGGATACGATTGTAATTGATATGCGCAATCATTACGAGTATGAAGTGGGTCATTTTGAAAAAGCGATTGAAATTCCATCTGATACTTTTAGAGAACAATTGCCAATGGCTGCAGCAATTATGAAAGACAATAAGGATAAAAATATTATCATGTATTGCACTGGTGGTATTCGTTGTGAAAAGGCGAGTGCTTATATGTTACACCAAGGGTTTAAGAATGTGTACCATTTAGAAGGCGGTATTATTAATTACGCCAATAAAATAAAAGAAGCAGGAATTGAAAGTAAATTTAAAGGGAAGAATTTTGTATTTGACGAAAGATTAGGCGAGAAAATTACGGATGATGTCATTGCCAAATGTCATCAATGTGGTAAGCCTGCAGATACGCATACCAATTGTAAAAATGATGCCTGTCATTTACTTTTTATTCAATGCGAGTATTGTGCAAAAACCTTTGATGGGTGTTGCACAACTGAATGCAAGGATGTATTCCATTTGCCATTAGAAGAGCAAGAAAAATTAAGGGCTGGCAAAAAGAATGGCATTCAAGTATTTAATAAAAGCAAGCAACGCTTAAGACCTAAGCTTGGTATAGATATTTAAGTGTTTAATATTTGCCCAATGAATCGCAAATTAATTGATATGTTTCTTGATTTGATTTTACTTCAGGCTTAAAAGGTGCACCAATTACTTTTTCAAATAGTTCAATGTATCTTTTTGAAATAGTGTCTATCCATTCATCTGTCATTGTAGGAACAGTTTGACCTTCCTTCCCCATAAAGTTGTTTTCAATCAACCACTCACGCACAAACTCTTTACTTAATTGTTTTTGCTTTTCTTTTTTAGTTTGTCTTTCTTCAAAACCATCTGCATAAAAATATCTCGAAGAATCGGGCGTGTGAATTTCATCCATTAAATAAATGGTATCTCCAATTTTTCCAAATTCATATTTTGTATCTACTAAAATCAAACCTTGCTTAGCTGCAATTTCCTTTCCTCTTGCAAATAATGCCAGTGCATATTTCTCCAAAACAGCCCAGTCTTCGGCGCTTGCCAATCCTTGTGAAATGATTTCTTGTTTTGAAATATCTTCATCATGTCCTTCACTTGCTTTAGTGGAAGGAGTAATGATAGGAGTAGGGAAAAAATCATTTTCAGCCATTCCTTCTGGTAAGGTTACACCACATAAGGTTCTGCCACCTGCATTATAAGTTCTCCAAGCATGGCCAACTAGATTTCCTCTTACTACCATCTCAATTTTAAATGGGGTACATTTTTTGCCAAGAGCCGCATTCGGAGCTGGGGTCTCTAAAAGCCAATTTGGACAGATATCAGTAGTTTTTTGGAGCATATAAGCTGCTATCTGATTTAAAACTTGCCCTTTATAGGGAATTGGACGTGGAAGTATCACATCAAAAGCGGAAATACGATCACTCGCAATCATCACAAGTATTTCATTTTCAATGTAATACACATCTCTAACCTTGCCGTGGTATTCGGCTATCTGTTTTGGAAATGGCGTTGAATTCATACCACTAAATTAAAATTTTAAGCTTAATATTTGATAATTTTTTTAAATGCTAAAATTTTGTTATTTTGTACTACAATTCAATTAAAAACAAACATTTATGAAACGATTGTTAAGCAAAATGGGTCTTTTTTGCCTTGCCACTTTGATGGTATTTTCGGCAAATGCCCAAAGTGCTAGTACCATTACGGGTACTGTTAAAAATGCAAATACCTCTGAATCATTGTCTGCTGTGACTGTGACTGTGAAGGGTGGAACTGCAGGTACTTTTACAGATGATAAAGGTAATTTTAAATTAAGTGTAACTAAATTTCCTGTTACATTGTTAATTTCTTCTGTTGGATTTGATTCTAAAGAAGTAGTAGTAAGTAATTCAAAAGCAAATGTTGCTGTTAGTTTAACGCAAGGATATGTGTTGGGTTCTGACGTTGTTGTATCTGCTTCAAGAGTTGCTGAGCGTATCTTGGAATCTCCAGTTTCTATTGAGCGTGTTAGCAATGCTCAAATTAAAGCAACTGCATCTTCTAATTACTATGATATGCTTGCAAACGTAAAAGGAGTGGACGTTGTAGGCGCGAGCTTAACTTTTAAAAGCATTAGTACAAGAGGTTTCAACGGTAGTGGTAACACACGTATGAATCAATTAATCGATGGTATGGATAACCAAGCACCAGGTTTAAACTTCTCAGTTGGAACAATGGTTGGTTTGACAGAATTAGACGTTGATAATATGGAATTATTGCCAGGTGCATCTTCTGCGTTATATGGTTCTGGTGGAATGAATGGTACTGTTTTAATTAACAGCAAAAACCCATTCAAATACCAAGGGTTAAGTTTCCAAATTAAGCAAGGTGTTAATCATATTGATAACTACGAGCGTCCGCAAGCTGCCTACAAAGATTATACAGTTAGATGGGCTAGCAAAATTGGAGATCGTTGGGCTTATAAAATTAGTGCAGAATACACTGAGGCACAAGATTGGTTAGCTATGAATACTTCAAACTATTCAAGAAATACAGGAACTGCAAATGGTCAAGCCATTTCTGGAACTAGATTCACTGATCCAAACTATGATGGTGTAAACGTATATGGTGATGAAACTACCTCTTCATTAAGTTCAGTTTATGGTTCAGTAAAATCAGGCGTATTGGGTGCTTTAACAGCTGCTTATGGTGGTAATGCTACCTTAGCAAATGGAGCATTTGCTCAATTGTATGGTGCTGCACAAGCTGGTCCTTATTCAGGAAATTTAGCTACTTATTCAGCATTCTTAAAAGGGGCAAACGCTTCTTTAGCACCATATGCTCCTTATTTATATGGTGATGCAAAAGGAATGTTTACAGGTGTAAATGTTAGCCGTACAGGTTATAATGAATCAGATATTATTGACCCAGTTGCTAAAAACTTAAAAGTTTCAGGATCATTGCATTATAAAATTAATGACAATACTGAGGCTTCTGCAAGTATGTACACTGGTTCTGGAAACACAGTGTATACTGGAAGTGACCGTTATTCTTTGAATGGATTAAATATGACTCAGTTAAAATTAGAAATCAAGTCTAAAAACTGGTTCGCTAGAGCATACCAAACATTGGAAGATGCGGGTAATTCTTATAACGCAACTATTACCACTCGTTTATTTAACGAAGCTTGGAAATCAAGTACTACTTGGTATCCAACTTATACTGCAGCTTATGTTCAATACAAAGATGCTGGTTTAGGTAATAACGAAGCTGGTGCTGCTGCACGTGCTATTGCGGATGCTGGTAGACCAACAGGAAATATTGGTTCAACAGAATTGTTTAAATCAATTGCTAATATCCCTATTTCACAAGGTGGTGGACGTTTCTTAGATAAATCATCTTTGAATGTTATTGAAGCACAATATAATTTAACGGATGTTTTAGGTCTTGATAAATATGATGCCTCTTTATTAGTAGGTGGAAGTATTAAAGGTTATGTATTAAATTCTCAAGGAACTTTATTCGCTGATACTACTCGTAGAATCTGGATTAACGAAAACGGTACTTATGCTCAATTATCAAAGAAATTCTTTGGTGATATCTTGAAATTATCTGTTTCTGGTCGTTATGACAAGAACGATAACTTCGCTGGTCGTTTTACTCCAAGAGCAACTGCAGTTGTTAAAATTGCAGAGGATAACAATATCCGTTTATCTTACCAAGAAGCTTACCGTTTCCCAACAACTCAAAACCAATGGATTAACTTGTTAGTGGGCGGTGGTACACGTTTAATGGGAGGTTTGCCTCAATTAAGAAATTATTACAATTTCAATACCAACCCTGCTTATTCTTTAGCTAGTGTTTTAGCGGGTGCTCCAGTTCAACAACAATTTGGTGAGTTTAAGCCTGAGTCAATGAGTTCTTTTGAAGTAGGTTACAAAACTTTAATCAACAAAAAATTATTACTTGATTTTTATGCTTATGCAGGTAAGTATACCAACTTTATTAGTGGTGTAACCGTATTACAATCTCGTAACGCTGCAAACCCTCAATTAGCTGACTTATTAGATGCCTCTAAGCGTATTGCTTATAGTATTTCTACTAATGCTCCTGGTGATGTGTATACAAGTGGATGGGGAATTTCTGCAGATTATTTGTTACCAAATAACTTCAGTTTCTCTTCAAGCGTTTATACTGACGAAATTGGAAATTTACCTTCTGGATTTATCTCTTATTTCAACACTCCATTGTTCAGAGCTAACTTTGCTTTAAACAATTCTGGTTTCTTATTTAAGAACAGATTAGGATTTAGCGCAAACTTACACTATCAAGATGACTTCGTTTACGAAGGAACTTTCGCTGTAGGTAAAGTAGCTTCATTTAACACAATTGACGCTGTATTAACTTATAAAGTACCTTCTATCAAATCAATGATTAAAGTAGGTGGTACTAATATCTTAAACCATTATTATCAAACTGCATATGGTAGCCCAACCGTGGGTGGCTTGTACTATGTAAGCTTTGCATATAATATTTTATAGATTTTAATTCCTTAAAGGTGGGTTAGCCTTAAGAATCCCTCTTCGACTTGTCGGAGGGGGATTTTTTTTGAATAAAACCGCTATTTTTCTTATCAAAATCGCTAATTTCGCAATCAAAATAAATTCATACCATGCGATCAATTGCATTTAGAGAAGCCCTTCGTGAGGCGATGAACGAGGAAATGAGAAGAGACGAACGCGTTTTATTAATGGGAGAGGAAGTAGCAGAGTACAATGGTGCTTATAAAGTAAGCCAAGGTATGCTTGCTGAATTTGGTCCTAAGCGCATTATTGACACACCTATTTCTGAATTAGGATTTACTGCTGTAGCGGTTGGTGCTGCTCAAAATGGTTTAAGACCTATTGTTGAGTTTATGACTTGGAACTTTGCTGTTTTACCTTTAGATCAAATATTAAATACTGCTAGCAAAATGTTGGCAATGAGTGGTGGACAAATTGGTTGTCCAATTGTAATGAGAGGACCTAATGGAAGTGCTGGTCAATTAGGTGCACAGCACTCCACTGCTTTTGAAAGTTATTTAGCAAACATACCTGGTATTAAAGTGGTATCCCCATCAAATGGCTATGATGCAAAAGGGTTATTAAAGCAAGCTATCCGTTATGAAGAAGATCCAGTAATGTTCTTAGAGAGTGAAGTAATGTATGGAGATAAGAGTGATGTACCTGATGAAGAATATTATATCCCATTAGGTTTAGCGGATGTTAAAAAAGCAGGAACGGATGTTACTATTGTTTCCTATAATAAAATGATGAAAGTAGCATTAGGTACTGCAGCTGAATTAGAAAAAGAAGGCATCAGTGCGGAGGTTATTGATTTGAGAACGATTCGTCCATTAGACTGGATGACTGTTTTAACAAGTGTTAAAAAAACAAACAGATTGGTAATTATTGAAGAACAATGGCCATTCGCTTCAGTTTCTTCTGAATTATCTTACCGTATTCAAAAAGAAGGCTTCGATTATTTAGATGCACCCATTCGTCGTATCACAAGTGCGGATGCACCAATGCACTATGCGCCTAATTTAACTGCGTTGGCTATACCAGACATCGCAAGATCTGTAAATTTGGTTAAGGAGGTATTACGTCAATACAAATAGGCTTTTAAAAAGACGATCGATACCTTATTTCGACCTTTTACAATTGGAATGAATCAATTAACAATCTTTTTTATAAATATCCCTCACAAAGGGATATTTTTGTTATAGTTAAACAAATACATTTTATGGGAATCGTTTTATTAATTATTTTTTGGTTGGGTTGGCATATTGGAATTTATGCCATGTTAAAAAAGGCTGGTGTTGAAACCAATAAGGCGATCATCCCTATTTATAATACCTGGGAAGTAGTTAAGCTTTGTAATATTTCAAAGTTTTGGTTTTGGTTGCAACTTATTCCAATCTTAGGACAATTTGTTACACTTTGGATTTCGATCATTTTTGTAATGCATTTTAAAAGAGTAGGTTTAATTCATCATATATTAACCGTATTTTTCCCATTTATCTATTTGCCATATTTAGGGTATTCAAAAAATGAAAAATGGCATGGCGCGGATGCATTAGCGCATTATCATAAATCTATTTCAAGAGAGTGGGTAGATGCTGCTGTTTTTGCTGTAGTAGCTGCAACTTTAATTAGAACATTTTTATTTGAAGCCTATGTTATTCCTACAGAGAGCATGGAAAAAACATTATTGGTAAATGACTTTTTATTTGTTGATAAAGTCACTTTTGGTGCAAGAATTCCACAGACCCCAATTTCTTTTCCTTTTGTACATAATACATTACCAGGATCAGTTACAACACCATCTTATATAAAATGGGTTCAATTAGATTACAGTAGACTGCCAAAAATTAGAGATGTTAAACGAAATGATGTTGTGGTATTTAATTTTCCTGCAGGGGATACCATTATTAATTTACCAGAGTTTGGAAGTAAGATCCCTTATTATGATGTGTTAAGAAGTCCAGAGTTTAATGGGGACAGAGAAAAATTAAATGCACAATACCCTATATTGGTACATCCTACAGACAAAACGGATAATTATATAAAACGTTGTGTGGGTCTTCCTGGGGATTTAATTCAAGTAAAGAACAGCCATTTATTTGTAAATGGTGCACTTGCTTTTGTAGCAGATAATGCGCAAACTGAATACTTGGTTGAAACCAATGGCAAGCCAATTCCCGAGGACTATATTGAAGATAGTTTAGGGATCAATATTTCAGAAGCAACTGCCGATTTTCAACCTGTTGATGGAAGACCAAATACTTTTAAAATAAACATGACCGCTATTGCTGCAAATGCATTAAAGCAATTACCATTTATCAAGTCGGTTAATTTTTATGAGGAAAATACAGTTGGCTATACTTTCCCTAATGATGTTTTACATTTCCCATGGACCATTGATAATTTTGGAGCCATACGTATTCCTAAAAAAGGAGACATTATTAATTTTAATGATAGCACTATTGAATTATATCGTCGATTGATTTGCACCTACGAACATAATAGTTTAGAAAAAAGAAATGGTCAGTATATTTTGAATGGAACGCCTGCAACAAATTATACGGTTAAGCAAAATTATTATTGGATGATGGGAGATAATCGTCATCGAAGTCAAGATAGTCGTTTTTGGGGCTATGTACCTGAAACACATATAGTTGGTAGAGCAGCATTAATATGGTTTAGTTATAGTAAATCAGTAAGGTGGAATAGGTTGTTTAATCTTATCAAATAAGTAGATGCAAAAAAAATTCGAGTTCGAATACGAGTTACTTAATAATGCGAGCAGTCTCAACGAAGCTGATTTTGAATTATTAGAGGCAGCAAAACAAGCAACTAAAACAGCTTATGCTCCTTACTCTAATTTTTATGTGGGCGCAGCAGCCCGATTATCATCTGGATTAATTGTTATTGGTTCCAATCAAGAAAGTACAAGTTTCCCGGTTGGTATATGTGCTGAACGCACTTTGTTAAATAGCGTTGGGAGTCAGTTTTCGGACTTTTCTATCATTACTATGGCAATTAGCTATCAGCCTTTGGGGAAAGATTCTATTGAGCCTATATCGCCTTGTGGCATGTGTAGACAATCCTTATTGGATTATGAGAATAGATATGGTGCACCCATTAAAATTATTTTATCAGGAATGAGTGGGGAAGTGATGGTGCTTAAGTCAGCGGCTCATTTATTGCCGTTTGGATTTGATGGTGCAATTTTAAAATAACAAAAAAGTTATTTAAGTATTAAAAGAGTGTTTGTACTCCAAGGGCCAATCTAAACTCGTGTTGAAGTAGCCATTTTTTTCTTCCTTTCCCCCAAGCATAACCCACTAAGGATTTATCTGTCCCAATAATTCTATGACATGGAACAATGATGGCTATTTTGTTTTTTCCATTAGCTGCTGCTGCTGCTCTTATTACTTTTGGATCCCCTAATTTTTTTGCAAGATCAGCATAGCTCAAAGTTTTCCCAAAAGGCAATTCATATAATTCTTTCCAAACTCTTTGTTGAAATTCAGTACCCTCTTGATTAATGGGAACAGTAAATTCTCTTCTAGTTCCGGCAAAATATTCAATCAATTCATCCACACATTGATGAATAACTTTGGGTAATTGAGCATCTTGCTCTTGATAAGCTGGATAATTATTATCGTCTATAAATCCCAATTCAGTAATACATCCATCATCGGCAGTAATATTTAAATGTCCAATGGGGCTATGATAAATATGGGATACAATGGTTTCCATTTATGCTTCTAAATTATTTGCAATATCTATTAAGTCCTGTTGTTTGTATTGTAAAATTGGACTAGAATAACATTTGGCTAATTCTAAAAGCAGTTTTTTAATGATACCCACATTTGACAATTGCTTGTAGTGGCTATTTTTAGGTGTAATATTTGATCTTGTAAAATACTGGTCTAAATCTTTTTGAGAAAAAGGATGCCCTGTTGTTCCTTCAACATAAAACTGAATATATTCTTGTGGATGAGGATAATTTTCAGTTGCCTCCCAGTCGGGTGTATAAAAAGCAATAATACACTGTTTAGGAATATTAATAAATGCAGCTTGTATTTCTAGTTGATTGCAAAGCTCAGCATATAAAATTGTGTTCGAAAATGCATTTCCTTTTTTAGATAGCAAGGGTGCAGAGATTAAAAATTCTTCAGGTTTTTCATAATTCACTTCAACACCCTTTATTTGGTAATAATTGAAAAGAATATTTCTCAACACATTAGCCTGTTCAAGCGGAGTTAAATAATTATTAAGTTCTAGCCATATATTACGTCTAATTTTTTCTATTTGATGCCTTAAGGTATCAATGGCTATTTCTGGATTTTGAAATTGGTTCACTAACAATGCACCTTCAAATAAGGAAGCGTTGGGGTTGGATTTCCAAACTGAGAATGCTTCTTTTAAATCTTGCAATCTCAGCTTATATATCATCAATTCAATGCGTTCTAAAGTAGTCTCTTCAAGTGTATTTTCCCATAAATTTTCTAAGTCAGCAATTATGGGTGTTCCATAATTCAAAAGCCTGTCTGAAATAGTATTAAATATTTCTTCATCAGGATCATCTATTAATTTAAACAATGCTTTTATCTCTTTTTCGTTATCCATGAATAAAGTAAATGGGGTTATTATTATTCAAATCAACAGCTTTTTTTTGACATTAATAACCATTAGTTATCCCATACATGTGGATATATATGGATAAACTGACATAATAAACGCATTTATTATTCGTTAACCTTAATTTATTGATTTTTAACAGCTTAAATTTCATGAATTGGTTATCTTTGATAATCATTTTTTAGCCATATGCAAACAAACGAAACATTTTCTACTCCAAAATTTCCAGTAGCGACTAAGTCACTTCACGCGGAATTAAAAAGAAGAGTAAATGAATATTTAGAACAACATGAAATTAAAGCAACAGGAAATTTTAAGCTTTTTTCAAAAGCAATCATTTTAATTGGTTTGTTTTTAATTACCTATGTTCACTTAGTATTTTTTACGCCACCTACATTATTTGCAATTTTAGAATGTGCTTTTTTTGGGTGCTTGATTGCTGCAATTGGATTTAATGTAATGCACGATGGAAGCCATGGTAGCTTTAGCAAATATGCTTGGTTAAATAAATTAGCTTCTTCTTCCATTAGTGTTTTAGGAGCTAGTAGATTTATGTGGGGCATGAAACATGTCACTATCCATCATACTTACACGAATATTGATGGAGTGGATGATGATATTGAAGTTGGCGTTTTAATGAGAATGGCACCTACCCAAAAGCATTATTTAGTGCATCGCTTTCAGCATATTTACTTTTGGGTATTGTATATGTTATTATATATTTTCTGGATTTTCTTTGCTGATTACAAAAAGTATTTTTCTAAAAAAATAGGATCAATCACTTTCAAAAACATGACTTTCGCAGAACACTTTGAGTTTTGGGTAGTTAAAATATACCACGCAGCTGTATTTGTAATTTTACCCATTTACATGTTAGGTTGGGTGAGCTGGTTGGTTGGCTTCTTAATTGCCACTTTTGTAGCTGGCCTTGTATTAAGTATTGTATTTCAATTAGCACATACCGTTGATGATACTGAATTCCCTGTGGCAATTCAACCTGAAAATAGAATGCCAGACGAATTTGCCGCGCATCAAATTCAAACCACAGCAAATTTTGCTACTAAAAGTAAAATAGTAAGTTGGTTAGTTGGAGGCTTGAATTTTCAAATTGAACACCATTTGTTTCCTAAAATCTCACACGTTCACTATCCTGCAATTTCAAAGATTGTAAAAGAAGCATGTGCTGATTTTAAATTAAAATATATTGAATATCCTACTGTTGCAAGTGCCATTAAAGCGCATGTTAATTTTTTAAGATTAATGAGTAAGCCCACTGCTGCTTAATCATTTGCTAATACTTATTTAAAGGGATGCAATTAGCATCCCTTTTTTAATGCCCATAATTTTGGTTTATATTAATCAGCGCTGCTCTGCATTACTCTTCATTGCTCTACATTGCATACTTTGCATGGCTCTGCATTGTTCTGATATTCAAAACATACTTTACTCCGCTGTTCGCAAAACGCTGTAGTTATTATTGGGTATTCAGTTATACTTTTCTAAAATAGTTTTTCTGTAAAAATGGGTGTTCTTTTTCGCTTCGCTATGCTCAGAGCTGCGTAAAGTTTGTTTTGAATATCAGCAGCTGATTTTCAATATAATGCCGTAGCGAACTTTGAGCCTAGCGTAACTTATTGAATAAGTCATTACATAGTTTATTTAAACATGCGGAGGCACGCCTTATTTTGCCTTTATTAATGTAGCGTTTGGCGATAGAGAGCCGAGGCGTTATATTAAAATCAGCAATTAATTGTAACCAAATAAATCGAATTTAGCGTTTTGCGAACAGCGAAGTATTGGGATGATATTGATTATGTATAAATGTTGCAGCCAATAATAGGGAGCCAATAAAAAATCCCGAGGCAGCGCCATCGGGATTTTGATATCTTGAAACAAAAGCAATTATTTAAGATGCTTTCTTTTTACGGGCTGTTTTGCGTGGAGGATTTTTCTTTAACTCTTCAATAATCTCTTTTACTTCTTCGATAGTTAAAGTTTCAACCTTTTCTTGTTGCTCTTTTGTCAACTTAAAGTTGCGAAGACCTTGTTTAATGTATGGACCATAGGGGCCTCGAAGTAATTGAATTTTCTCTTTTTCAAATACTTTAATGGTGCGCTCATCTTTTGCTTTACGCTTTTCAGCAATCATAGGTGTCAAATCCTCAAGGGTTACTGTATAAGGGTCCATTTCCTTGTTAAGGGAGTAGAACTTCTTATCATGCGCCGCATAAGGGCCAAAACGACCAATATTTACAGTTACTTCTGCATCTTCAAATAATCCTAAAGTTCTTGGAAGTTTAAATAATTCCATAGCTTCTTCAAAACTGATGGTCTCGATACTTTGAGAAGCTTTTAATTTTGCAAATTTTGGTTTTTCTTCCTCATCCTGATGTCCAATTTGTACCATAGGACCATAGCGACCCATACGAGCAATTACTTTTTTACCTGAAATAGGATCAAATCCCAATTCTCTTTCACCTTTAGCGCGTTCAGCATTTTCTAAAGTATGTTCGATGGTGTCATGGAATGGGTTATAAAACTCCTCCAGCATCTTACTCCACTTTAATTTACCTAATGCAATTTCATCAAACTCTCCTTCAATTTTAGCGGTAAAACCAAAGTCCATTACTTTAGGGAAGTTTAACTTTAAAAAGTCAGTAACCACTAATCCTAAATCGGTAGGAGATAGTTTATTTTTTTCAGCTCCAGTTATTTCAGAGGCTTCTTCTGTTTTTATTTCATCCTTTGCATTAAGCGATAAAATTTGATATACTCTTTTTACACCTTCTTTTTCTTTTTTCTCAACATAATTACGTTTCATAATGGTCGTAATTGTTGGAGCGTAAGTAGAAGGACGTCCAATTCCTAATTCCTCTAATTTTTTAACCAAACTAGCCTCAGTATATCTGGAAGCTGCTCTGCTAAAGCGTTCTAGGCCAGTCATACTTACAAAATCAAGTACTTGTCCTTTTGCTAATGGAGGTAAAATTGCCTCTGTATTTTCATCCTCTTCTTCTATTTCATCATCATCCTTGCCTTCTAAATATACTTTTAAGAAACCATCAAACTTCATCACTTCACCACTAGCAGTTAAGGTTTCTTTATTGGTAGAAATTTCAATTTTTGCAGTCGTCTTTTCAAATTGAGCATCACTCATTTGAGAAGCAATGGTGCGTTTCCAAATTAATTCATATAAACGATTTGTGTCGGCATCGTCCACCTTTGACTCATTCATATAAGATGGTCTGATTGCTTCGTGCGCTTCCTGTGCACTTTCGTTTTTATTCTTAAACTTTCTTGGTTGATAGTATTTATCACCAAAGCTTGAATTGATTTCATTTTTAATTGCATCTATTGCCGTCTCACTCAAACTGATGCTATCTGTTCTCATGTAAGTAATCTTACCACTTTCGTACAATTTTTGTGCAAGTAACATGGTTTTACTTACGCTATATCCTAATTTTCTTGAAGCTTCCTGTTGTAATGTAGAAGTGGTGAAAGGTGCTGATGGCGTACGTTTCCCGTCTTTTACAGAAACGTCTTTAACCGTGTAAGTAGCGCCTTTGCATTCAGTTAAGAATTTTTCAGCGGCACCTGCAGTAGTTAATTTTTGAGGGCCGTCGGCTTTAAACTTAACTTTCTTTTTATTGATATCTAATGCAGTAAATAAAGCGGAAACTTTAAATACACTTTCTGGAATAAATTGATTTATTTCTCTTTCTCTTTCAGCAATTAATCTTACAGCAACACTTTGTACACGACCAGCGCTTAAGCTTCTTTGCATTCCAATTTTGCGCCATAATACAGGGCTTAATTCAAAACCCACAATTCTATCTAAAATTCTTCGCGCTTGTTGTGCATCCACTAAATCCATATTAATTAAGCGTGGATTTTCAACAGCTTTTTTTATAGCGGGAGCTGTAATTTCATGAAATACAATTCGCTTTGTTTTCTTTGGATCTAAACCTAGCACTTCAGCCAAGTGCCAACTTATGCTTTCTCCTTCACGGTCCTCATCCGATGCCAACCAAACTTCCTTCGCCTTCTTGGTCATGGATTTTAATTCTTTCACCACTTTTTCCTTCTCACTTGGGACCATATATCTAGGGGCAAACTTGTTTTTCAAGTCAATACCCATATCATTTTTTTCCAAATCACGAATGTGACCATAACAACTACGCACTTCAAATTCTTCTCCCAAAATTTTCTCAATGGTCTTGGCCTTTGCAGGCGACTCAACGATTAGTAAGTTTTTTGACATAGTAGTCAACCGCTCCTTCGGGTTTTTTATATTGAAAATCAACTATTTAAGTAATAAACAAGTGCATACATTAAAGTAGGCAAGTTCAATACTCGTGGTGCAATATTAGCCTATTCAATTTGAAAAATAAAAATCATATATCATTAAGCACTCAAAAAAGCCACAATTTGATCCACAATTTCGGGGGTTTTATATACTTTATTATGCCCTAAACCTTTGGTAATCAGGAACTTAATATTTTGGCCTGCATTTTTTTGAAAATTTTTCAAATCTGAGTAAGGGCAAACTCGATCTCCTTCGTCATGTACCCATAGTACTTGACCTTTGTAATTTTCAATAGCACGATCAGCTTCAAAAAACGAAATGGGCTTAGTAGATAACTTTCTTAATTCATTATAGAATGCCTGAATCACTGGTTCGGAGAATCGCATCATTGAAAAGTAATTGGCAAAAGTGGTCGTAGTTTTAGTAGCAGGAGCGATTAACACAAATTTATGTTGTTCAGGATTCGTAATTTCTTCTGCGACCATTGCTAAAGTTATTGCTCCCAGGGAATGGCCCATAAAATGATCAATCGGCCCATACTTATTAATAATATGTTCAATTGCGTTTTTATAGACTATAATATTAATATACTTTCCTTGGCTTTGTCCATGACCAGGCGCATCAAATCCAATAACACGGAAGCCATTTTTTAAAAGAGGTTGTACATATTTCTCAAACTTGTAAAAATAGCTAGCATATCCATGGCAAATCAAAACGGTTTTGCCATTGCTATTGGTTGGAATCCATTCATAACCTTTTATGGTAATTCCGCTAGATACTGTTAATTCAAGTTGTTTTGCCTGATGAAAAATGGCTGGTGCTTTTGTTTTCTTATATTTTGGATAAGGCGTACAAAATAAGTTAAAAGCTAATTTTCCTGCCATTGCTGGAGAAAGTTTCCCAATAGTGCTGAATTTAGTTCTTAAAAATTGGAGGTACATTCTTTCTGAAAAGCCAGGCTTAGACATATGCTTGAATTAGGCAGCAAAGATAAGCGCAGATAAAGCGTTTGGTGTATTTTTTTTGTATTTCGACAACAAAAAGTCTTGTATCAAGGCCGTTAAAAGCTATTTTTGCAAAAACACATTCTTTAAACATATGTACGATCTAAAAATTAATTTTGAGCAAAAGGGATTAGCGCCTGTAGTATTAAACAATGTAAAGGCGGGAGAGAGTTTATTAGAAGTAATATTGGACGCAGGTATCGAACTTCACCATAATTGTGGCGCGGTATGTGCATGTAGTACTTGTCATTTATATATTAAAAAAGGGATGGAATTTTTAGAAGAATTATCTGACAAAGAAGAAGATTTTATTGATAGAGCTGTTAGCCCAAGAATAGAATCTCGTTTAGGATGTCAATGTATAATTCAAGAAGGAAATGGTGAGATTGAAGTAACCTTGCCAGATCAAACTCAATTTTTAGGGGAGTAAAATAAAAAAAAATAAAATATTTAAAGAGAAAAAATTAATTATATGTCGCAGTTTGAACCACCAATTTACTGGAATGATCATGAGGATATCGCTCAAAAATTATATGAAAAGTTTGGCGATGATTTTACGGAATCAAAAATCTACAGAGTTCGCTTTACCGATTTATTAAATTGGGTATTAGAATTACCTCATTTTGAAGGCAAAAAAGAAGAGTCAAATGAGGGGCATTTGGAGATGATTCAAAGTGCATGGGTGTATGAGTGGCGTGATAACCAAAAATAGGTATACATTTAATTATTAAAATTGTTGTTTTGTTAGCCAGCTTAAAAAAAATATCCTGTTTTGTATTTGATGTTGATGGTGTATTAACCAATGGCGAAGTAATTGTTATGCCCAATGGTATATTGGTTCGTAAAATGAATATCAAAGACGGTTATGCGCTACAATTGGCTATAAAAAAAGGGTATCATGTTTGGGTAATTTCAGGTGGTAATTCTGAAGAAGTGGAGGATAGATTACGCAAGTTGGGAATTACTGAAGTACACATGCGCGTTAAAGACAAAAGAGCGCTTTTGCAAGAACTTTCTATTTTACATGGTATAGCATTAGACGAAATGTTATTTATGGGCGATGATATGCCCGACTACGAGGCAATGAGTATCGTAGGAATTGCAGCTTGTCCCAAAGACGCAGCGGTGGATATTAAATCTATTTCAACATATATCGCATTGGCAAATGGTGGCGACGGATGTGCAAGAGAAGTGATTGAAAAGGTCTTGAAATTAAATGACAGATGGGATGTTGAAGACCATGTGCGTGCTCAGTAAAAATGCCCTAAATAATTATTCTTGAAAACAATTATTCATTTCTTTAGACTCGTAAGGTGGACTAATCTAGTATTTATTTTATTGGCTGAATTTTTATTTCACTTTTGTATCTACAAGCCATTATA
This sequence comes from uncultured Bacteroidota bacterium, assembly GCA_903874055.1. Classification (GTDB taxonomy): domain Bacteria; phylum Bacteroidota; class Bacteroidia; order Chitinophagales; family Chitinophagaceae; genus Sediminibacterium. The sequence goes on from CAIQQR010000086.1 coordinate 32,585, forward strand.
TCCATTGTCTGGGCCACAGGTTGATAATACTTTTTATTTAGTAGCACTTACCAATATTTTAATTGCAGCTGCAGGTTACATTATCAATGATTATTTTGATGTCAATATTGATCAAGTAAACAAGCCACAAAAAGTAGTAGTGGGTTCACATATTAGCAGAAGGTGGGTAATTTTTTCTCATTTGTTTTTTAGTATTGTAGCCGTATATATTGCTGCTTTGGTATTTCCATTTAAACAATATTGGCATATTCACATATCCAACATAATAGCCATTTTATTGTTATGGTTCTATTCAACAAATTTTAAAAAAGATTTTTTAATTGGGAATATAGTTATCTCTTTATTAACCTCATGGTCCATCGCAGTGGTATATTTTTCTAAATTCACCATTCAGGAAATAACACATCCATTAATCAGCGATACAGCTAATTTTAGATTTGCAAAATTGATGATGTTGTATAGCATATTTGCTTTCATATTAACCTTGGTAAGAGAGGCTTTAAAAGACATGGAGGATATCGAAGGGGATCAAAAATTTGACTGTAAAACTTTACCCATTGTTTGGGGGTTAATGCCAACTAAAATATATATTAGTATATGGCTGGTTGTTGTAATAGCTTGCTTGGCAATTATTCAGTTGTATGTAATTCCTTTTGGATGGTGGTACAGTATTTTTTATTGTATAGTATTCATTATAGCTCCACTAACTTTCGTTTTATTTAAGTTAAAAAATTCTTTTTTGAGCAGTGATTTCCGAAGGCTAAGTGCATATGTAAAGTTTGCTATGCTTGCTGGAATTTTATCCATGTTGTTTTTTTACTTTTTATTTTAGTCTATGACTTCCTTTATATTAGCATCTGCATCTCCACGTAGAAAAGATTTATTGCTATTAGCTGAAATTCCCTTTGAAGTGATTGTTTCATCAACAGACGAGTCTTATCCTGATGCATTACCAATTGCAGAAGTGCCTGTTTATATTGCCAATCAAAAAGCAATTGCTGTTGCAAATAAAGTAGCAGAGACGCAAGAAAATAAGAATGCCTGTATTATTGCGGCAGATACCATTGTAGTAATTGATGATATGATTCTGGGAAAGCCAAAAGATAGAGAGGATGCCGTTTTATCGCTCACTAAACTAGCAGGTAAAACGCATCAAGTAATTACGGGGGTTTCCATTTTTTGGAAGAATGAAATCATTTCTTTTTCCGAAACTACCTTGGTAGAATTTCACAATTTAAGTAATGATCAAATTGTTTATTATGTAGATCATTATAAGCCCTATGATAAAGCAGGATCCTATGCAATTCAAGAATGGATTGGGGTAGTTGGCATCAAGTGTATTCAAGGAGATTTTTACAATGTTATGGGGCTTCCTGTTAGCAAATTGGTTCAAAAATTAAAGCAGCTATCATTACTTTAATATTTATACTTAAAATAAAAACAACTGCTTCATTTGATTAGTAAAGTAGCTTGTAAAATTCAGTACTACATTATTATAACCAGTTAAAAGCAATATCTAATTCAATATCAGGATGTAAGCTTCTTTCTACTGGGCAAGTGCGCGCTACTCTTTCTAAAATCTCTTTTGTTTTATCCTCTAAATTTAATGCTGGCATGGTTACATGTGCAATAATTTTTCCTATTCTACGAGGATCAGAGACCATTACTTTAGTGACTTCTACTTTCGCACCATCTAATACAATATCCATTGTTTGAGCTTTAATGCCCATGGTTGTAATCATACAAGCACCCAATCCAGTAGCAATTAAATCAGTTGGTGAAAATCTTTCCCCTTTTCCTTTATTATCAGTAGGCGCATCAGTTTCAATTGCGGAGCCACTTTGTAAATGTAAACAGGTAGTTCTTAGGTTAGATTCGTAGGTTACTGTTGCTGTCATAGTATACTTTATTTTAAGATTTATGATTTTGGTAAAATTACAATTTTATTCCCCTTAAGTCTTGTATTTTTGCAAAGTTAATTGAGCATTATGCAAGAACTACCTATCCTGAATTCACAACCAGCTGAAAGATTAAAAAAGCCAGATTGGCTTCGTGTTAAACTTCCAATTGGGGAAAGCTACAAACATGTAAGAGGATTGGTAGATAATCATAAATTACACACCATTTGTGAAAGTGGTAATTGCCCAAATATGGGGGAGTGTTGGGGAGAAGGAACCGCTACATTCATGATTCTTGGAAATATATGCACTCGAAGTTGTCAGTTTTGTGCTGTAGCAACAGGTAGACCAAAGCCAGTGGAATGGGATGAACCTCAAAGAGTTGCCGAAGCTGTTTATTTAATGAAAGTAAAACATGCCGTTTTAACTAGTGTGGACCGTGATGAATTACCTGATGGGGGTTCCATTATTTGGTCAAATACAATCAAAGCAATTAAGACTTTGTCTCCTGATACTACCCTTGAAACTTTAATACCAGATTTTAGAGGGATACAAGAACAAATTGATCGCATCATTGAAGCTGCTCCTGAAGTGGTAAGTCATAATATGGAAACGGTGGAGCGTAATACAAGACGTGTTCGTGTACAAGCAAAATATGATCGTAGCTTGGGTGTATTGGAAGCATTGAAAAAAGGGGGAAGAAGAACCAAGACTGGATTGATGTTAGGCATTGGTGAAGAAAAACATGAAGTAATACAAACTATGAAGGACCTAGTAAATGTAGGTTGTGACGTTTTAACTTTAGGACAATATTTACAACCTACTAAAAAACATTTGCCAGTTCAACGTTTTGTTCATCCCGATGAGTTTGCGGAACTAAGACAAATTGGCTATGAATTAGGATTTGATTATGTAGAGAGTGGGCCATTAGTTAGATCTTCTTATCATAGTGAAAAGCATGTTATAAAAGGATGGGGTAGAAGCAAATGGATGGAAGAACAAGTAAATAAATAAGTTAAATACGATATCAAAAAAAAGGCCTGAAATAAATTCAGGCCTTTTTTTTGATATCGTATTATTAGCTATTACTCCCACATTAACGCAGAAGCACCTAAAATTGCGGCATCGGATTCTTTTAAATGACTGAACAAAATCTTTACTTTATTTTCAAAAATTTCTATCACATTCGCTTCCATATGCTCACGTGTTGGCTTTAATATCAAGTCGCCAGCCTTGGTAAGTCCACCAAATAAAATAATCGCTTCAGGGCTGGAGAACATTACAAAGTTAGCCAATGACATCCCCAATATTTTACCTGTAAATTCAAATACCTCCTTAGCAACTTCGTCGTCTTGCTGAGCTGCTTCAAAAACATCTTTAGAGGTAATTTTTTCAACGGGGATATTGCGTAATAAACTTGGTCGATCAGTGTCTCTTAAAATTTCCATAGCAGATTGTGCAACGCCAGTGGCAGAAGCATAACTTTCTAAGGAACCTTTTTTCCCTGTGCCTGGGTGTAATCTTCCATCAGGAATTATAATAGTATGACCCAATTCACCTGCGAAACCATCGTGTCCATAAATCAATTGACCATTGGCAACAATACCACTTCCAACACCAGTACCTAATGTGATCATGATAAAATCTTTCATGCCCTTAGCGGCACCATACATCATTTCCCCAACAGCTGCCGCATTTGCATCATTGGTTAGTTTTACAGGCAGCTTGAATTTATCTTGTAACATTTTTGCAAAGGGGATTACGCCTTTCCAAGGAAGATTTGGAGCATACTCAATAGTACCAGTATATACATTACCATTGGGTGCACCAACACCAATACCTTTAATACGACCTACACCACCCACTTTTTCAATTAGCTCACTTAGCTTTTCGTGTAATTCATCAATATAAGTATGCACTTGTGCATGCGTGTTGGTAGCCATTGTGCTTGAATGCAATACATTGCCATCTTTATCTACAATACCATATTTGGTACCTGTTCCTCCAATATCAACACCCACTACATATGATTCCATTATGCTCATTTTATTTAATTAATCAATAGTAAAATTATTCAATTTAATTAGTGACCTCCTTTTGCTTCTGCTTCTTCATAATTAATTCCTTGCTTCTTTAAAATGCCTTTTACAGCAATGGAGAAGAATAAAATATAGGAAAAACATAAAACAGGAATCCAGAATGAATTGTGAATTCCGAAACCAGGTGTTCCAGCGTTGGATGATTGTAAGAAGTCTGATAATTTACCTTGAATTGGAGGAATAATACCACCACCTAAAATCATCATAATTAAAAAGGCTGCACCTTGAGTTGTGTATTTTCCTAAACCTGCAATTGATAATGCAAAAATAGAAGGCCACATAATTGAACATGCAATGCCACCTGTTAAGAATGCATAAGTAGCCAAATCACCTTTATTGAATATACCAACAAGCATTGCCGCAATACCAATAATGCTAAAAATCATTAATGTTTTAGCGGGTTTATCTTGACTTAAATAGAATGCACCAATTTGAATAAAGATACAAACAATGTACATGTACAAAGGACTCATATCATATTGAGCAATACTATTAACACCAATGATAATACCAAATGCTACTAATGGAACAATCAAAGTTAAAATCTTTTTAGTGTTGCTTTTAAATTCAAAAGCAGAGATAGCACCAGTCCAACGACCAATCATCATACTTCCCCAATACATTGAAATATAAGGTGCAATTTTTGAAGATGGTATACTTCCAAAATCTACTTGTTTTAATAATTCACCAAGGTTGGATCCAATAGCAACTTCTACACCCACATATACAAATAGTGCAAGCATACCTAATACCAATTGAGGATATTTCATGGCACCCCAACCGTTTTCATTTTTTTGTGCTGAGAAGTTAGCGTATAATAAACCAACAACTACTGTTGCTAAAGCTCCAAATAACCATTTTAATCTAGTTGTTTCAATATCTAATTTTGTAGCATCCGTTAATGTTGTAGGATCAATTTTATAGCTATTGAAAATAGGTACAAACATTATTACCAAGACACCTGTCATGATTAATAACAATCTTAATGCTTTATTTGCTGGTTCTATTTTTTCCTCATTGATACCGGCTGGTACTTTTTTAGAAAAATGGAATAGGGCAGCAGCAGCTAAAAATAAGCAACCTGCAGCACTATATAATATTACCACTTTGCTTAAGCTTAATGCAGCAATTTGATCATCAGTAATTGCGGCAGCTGTGCCAAATAATGCAAAAGCAACTACAATGGGTCCAATAGTTGTTCCAAATGAATTAATTCCACCTGCTAAGTTTACACGGCTTGCACCTGTACTTTCGTCACCCAATGCAATGGCGAATGGTTGAGCAGCGGTTTGTTGTAAAGAGAATCCTAAGGCTACAATAAATAAGCCCACTAACATTCCGGTGAAAGTGTTGGCATTTACTGCAATGATCATTGCAGCTGCACCAATGGCAGAAAACAATAAACCATATACGATACTCTTTTTATAACCCCATTTTCCAACAAGGTCTTTACCCCCAAAAGCACCATAGGCAAATAAGCCTAAAGCGCCAAGGTAGTAGGCTAAGTAAAAGGCGAAGTCTACTAGCTGACTTTGGAATTGGTCTAAATTAAATTTGTGTTTACAAAAAGGGATAAAAACACTATTGCTTGATGCAATAAAACCCCAAAAAAAGAATACCACAATAAGGGTAGATAACGCACCAGTATTGGTGGGCTGTTTAGTTTGGCTCATACATTCGTTAGTTTTGTCGTTAATCGAAAATCGATAGCGTAAAATACTTAAAATATATATTAAAACTTCAATTTCTACCCTAAAAAAAGGGGGGTTGGTATTCTTGTTAGTATTTTGTAAATTGAAAGCAAATTCACGAATCCCATGACGATTGTTCATATTAGTGCAGAATGTTATCCAATGGCCAAGGCTGGTGGGCTTGGTGACGTAGTTGGAGCACTTCCTAAATATCAATACAAATCTGGGGATCAAGCGATGGTTGTGATGCCCATGTATAAAACGCCTTTTCTTGAAAAACATGAATGGGAAGTACATTTTAAAGGCAATACCAATTTGGGGGCATGGTTTTTTGACTACACCATTATCAAATTAAAAAATAGTGCACTAGGCTTTGAATTGTATTTAGTGGATATCAATGGTTTATTAGACAGACCTAAAATTTATGGTTATACCGATGACAATGATCGTTTCATTGGCTTTCAAATTGCGGTAATTAATTGGTTATGTAGTTGGGCTCAACAACCTGATATCGTTCATTGTCATGATCATCAAGCAGGCCTAGTTCCTTTTATGATGAAGCATTGTTATGATTATCAAAAACTACAAAACATTAAAACAGTATTGACTATTCATAATGCACAATATCATGGGTCAATGGGTTGGGATAAAAGTATTTTAATTCCTAGATGGGATTTATGGAAGCGTGGATTATTGGAATGGAGCGGAAGTATTAATCCATTAGCAACGGCTATAAAATGTGCGGATAAAGTCACAACAGTAAGTCCAACCTACATGCAAGAACTAAAAGTGCATTCCAATGGATTGGAGACTTTATTTGAAAATGAACAATCAAAATGTGTAGGTATATTAAATGGTATCGATGTAGAGTTGTGGAATCCAGCAACGGATGCTATGGTGCCCTATCATTACAATGTAAAAGATGTATTGGATGGTAAGCGAAAAAATAAGGAAGTGATTTGTGAGCGCTATCATTTAAATATGGATAAACCATTGATTGTATTTATAGGAAGATTAGTTGGAGAAAAAGCGGCAGATGTTTTGCCTGGTGCTATTCAACATGCTTTAGATAAAACAAATTGCGGAGCTAATTTTTTAGTAATTGGTGCAGGGGATACTTCGGTAGAATCTGCTTTAAATTATTTGGTGCAATTATATCCTGGCGATTATAATACTTATATTGGTTATGATGAAAAAACAGGGCATGAGGCCTATGCAGCAGCTGATTTTTTATTGATGCCAAGTAGGGTGGAACCTTGTGGATTAAATCAAATGTATGCTTTGCGTTATGGTACAATACCAATGGTGCGTGATACAGGTGGTTTGCATGATACAGTGGTGGATATGGGAGATGAAAATGGTTTTGGCATTCGATTCCTGCACGCAACAGAATCGGATATTGTATATTCCATTGAGAGAGCCATTGAAGTTTATAATGATAAAAATCGTATGCTCAAAATGATTCACCAATGTATGTCAATTGACCATAGTTGGGAGTCGGTAGTAGCAGATTATAAAAAAGTATATCAATCCATTGTTTAAATATAAATTTTAGAATATGTCCCATTTTGCTAAAGAAACCGTTTCCATAATTCTAGGTGGTGGAGCAGGATCAAGGCTTTCTCCATTAACGGCACGAAGATCAAAGCCTGCTGTACCTATTGCAGGCAAATATCGTTTAGTGGATATTCCAATTAGCAATTGTATTAATTCCAATTTGAATAGAATTTTTGTATTGACGCAGTTTAATTCGGCATCTTTAAATCAGCATATAAAAAACACGTATCATTTTAGCGCTTTTAGTTCAGGATTTGTGGACATACTAGCTGCAGAACAAACGCCTGATAACCCAGGTTGGTTTCAAGGAACTGCCGATGCGGTAAGACAGTCTTTAAGACATTTAGACAAAATGGATTTTGATTATGTTTTAATTTTAAGCGGTGATCAATTGTATCAAATGGATTTTAGTGAAATGATAGATGCCCATAAGAAAAGTGGCGCAGCATTATCTATAGCAACGATACCTGTTGGAGAAAGAGAAGCACCAGAATTTGGTATTTTAAAGTCTGACGATGAAAATGTAATTACCTCCTTCATCGAAAAACCTAAAAAAGAATTATTGCCAGAATGGACCAGCGATACGGGGGATACTATGAAAGCGAAGGGGCGAAATTATTTAGCATCCATGGGTATTTATGTATTTAATAAAGATATTTTATACAAATTATTAAATGAAGTGCATGCAAATGCAACTGACTTTGGAAAAGAGATTATTCCAGACTCCATTGCACATTATAAAGTAATAAGCTATCAATATGATGGATATTGGACGGATATTGGAAATATCTATTCTTTCTTTGATGCTAATATTGCGTTGACTGATGAAATACCCCCTTTTAATTTATTTGACAGTGCACAAACTGTTTATACGCGCTCAAGAATGTTGCCTCCTGCCAAAATTAGTGGTACTCAAATTAATCAAGCAATTGTGGCCGAGGGATCTATCATTCATGCAGCTTCCATTACGAAATCTGTGATAGGTATTCGTTCCAGAATTGGAAAAGGGTCTGTAATTAAAAAAGCCTATATCATGGGCTGTGATTATTATGAAACAATTGATCAAATTAATGCAAAAAATCAAAATGGGGCACCTATCTTGGGCATTGGAGAAAACTGTGTAATTGAGGATGCAATTGTTGATAAAAACTGTTCTATTGGAAATGATGTAGTGATAAGAGGAGGAGCACATTTGGAAAAGATGGACCATCCTTTGTATACCATTAAAGATGGAATTGTCGTTATTAAAAAAGGGGCAATTATACCTAACGGATTTGTAATATAATTTATAGAAAAGAAAATATATGAGTACAGCTTATACAGGAGAGAAAGTAAAACTAAGTTTCTGGCAAATTTTTAATATGTGCTTTGGATTTTTTGGAATCCAATTTGGATGGAGTTTGCAAATGAATAACATGAGTGCGATTTATGAATTTTTAGGAGCTAAGCCTGAGCAAATTCCTGGTTTATGGTTGGCAGCACCCATGACTGGATTAATCATTCAACCAATTATTGGTTATTGGAGTGATAGAACATGGCATCCAAAGTTGGGACGAAGAAGACCTTTCTTTTTAGTAGGGGCCATTTTAAGCTCGGCTCTTTTATTTGTAATGCCTAATTCGTCAACTGTTTGGATGGCTGCTGGTGTTTTATGGATTTTAGATTCTAGCATTAACGTAACCATGGAGCCATTCAGGGCTTTTGTCGCTGATAATTTAAATGATAAACAAAGATCATTTGGATTCTCAATGCAAAGTATGTTTATAGGACTTGCCTCTTTTATTGCAGGCTACTTACCTCAATTATTAGTCAAGTGGTTTGGTGTTTCAAGACAGGGTGCAGTAGGGACCATTCCTCCCAATATTTTACTTTCATTTTATATTGGGGCAGCGGTGTTTTTTGTAGCTGTAATGTATACCATTATTAGAAGTAAAGAATATCCGCCTTCTCAAACTAATAAAGTTGAGCAAGCTGGTCCAAAAGAATCAATTGTCAAAGAAATAGTTGACTCCATTAAAAATATGCCAGTGCAAATGAAGCGTTTAGCACTCGTTAATTTTATAACTTGGCCAGGATTATTTTTAATGTGGTTTTATTACACCCCAGGTGTTGCAAGACAATTGTTTCATGGTGACAGCGATAGTGCAAATCAAGTTGTAAAAGATTTATATACCATGGGAGTTGAGCATGCAGGAGCAACCTCGGCAATTTTGAATTTAGTAACTTTTGGATTTTCATTCACTTTAGCATTTTGGGTAGGTTTGCTAGGTAAAAAATACACCCATGCAATGTGTCTTTTTTTAGGAGGTATAGGATTGATTTCGGTATACTATGTTCAAAATGCAAATTTTTTATATCTAAGTATGGGATTAGTAGGGATTGCTTGGGCATCTATTTTATCCATGCCTTATTCTATGTTGGCAGGATTCATTCCTGAACAAAAAATGGGAATTTATATGGGCATTTTTAATTTCTTCATTGTACTTCCAGAAATTATTGCCTCCTTATTTTTCGGAAAAATCATGTCTACCTTTTTACATAATGATCGTTTAATGGCAGTGCAAATTGGCGGAGGCTTATTGATATTTGCTAGTATTATTTGTGTATTAATTATTAAAGAAGAAAAAACTAGTAAATAAACAATCGCATAAGCGTAAGAAAAAAATATGAATAAAAAATTTGTTGTTATAGTAAGTGCATTGGTTTTAAGTATTTCCCTTACTGCACAATCAGTTGAGTTTTATCCCAGCAATTGGTTTGTGCATATGAAAAACAAAAGGGTGCAGGTATTAATTAGATCAATCAATCAAGATTTTACAAAAGCTAGTTTACAAGTAAATTTTCCAGGAGTTAAATTGCAAGCCGTTCATCATTTTAAAAACGGCCATTATTTAGCAGCTGATTTAATTATTGAAGAGTCGGCAAAGGTTGGAAATGTAAATTTTGTAATTAATACGCAAGGACATACATTAAATGCAATATGGACTTTAAAAGAGCGAAGAAAAGGCTTGGGCAAAAATTTTGCGCAAGGGTTAGGTTCAAGTGATTTGATTTATTTCTTAATGCCTGATAGGTTTAGCAACGGAGACCCTTCCAATGATAAAGTGTCGGGACTAAAAGATCAGTCCTTGAATAGAGATTCAATTTTTTTAAGACATGGTGGTGATTTAAAAGGAATCACAAATCATTTGGATTACATTCAAAAACTAGGGGCTACCACTTTGTGGATGACGCCAGTGGTAGAAAATGATATGCCTGATAGAACAGAGCATGGGTATGCTGCTACGAATAACTATGCAATTGAAAAAAGATTTGGTGGGGAAGCTGCTTATTTGGCTTTAAGTGATAGTCTTCATAAAAAAGGGATGAAATTAGTACAAGATATAGTGTATAATCATTTTGGAAGGTTTCATTTTTTAGTACAAGATGCCCCAGATAAAGATTGGTTACATCAATGGCCAAAGTACACACAAACACATTATAGAGAACAAGCAATATTTGATCCCTATCATTCAAAAACGGACGAGAAAAAAATGATTGATGGTTGGTTTACTACCGAAATGCCAGATGTAAACCAAGAAAATACATTTGTCGAAAAATATTTAACTCAAAATGCAATATGGTCTGTAGAAACTTTTGGAGTGGATGCATTTAGAGTAGATACTTACAAATATTGTAATGTAGAAGTAATGAATCGATTGAATAAAGCTTTAATAGACGAGTATCCAAAAATATTCACTTTTGGAGAATGCTGGGTGGATGGGGTTGCAGCACAAGCTTACTTTATTGAAAATAATTTAAACCTGTCATTTAAAAGTAATTTAAAAGCAACTTCTGATTTTTCATTGCTTTTTGGTGGCTTGCTCCCTGCTTTAAATGAAACAAATAATTGGAGCAACGGTGTCATTAAATTGTATACTACACTGTCCTATGACTTTTTATATAAGCAGGCAAACAACAATGTCATCTTTTTAGACAATCATGACATGACACGTATTCATTCTTCATTAGGAGAAAGTATACCTAAAACAAAAATGGCGTATGCCTGGTTGTATACTTGTAGAGGGATTCCGCAATTATATTATGGATCTGAAATTTTAATGAAAGGCATTTCAAATCCCGATGGCTGGGTGAGATTGGATTTCCCAGGTGGTTGGGCAGGTGATCAAAAAAATGCTTTCACCGAAACTGGTTTAAACAATGATGAGTTAGATTTTTTACATTATGTTCAAACGCTTGGAGCATATCGCAATAAATCATCTGCATTAAAAACAGGGGATATGATGCAGTATTTACCGGAAGATGGGCTATATGTTTATTTTAGATATGATAACAATAAAACAGTGATGTGTGTTATGAATACCGACTCTAAAGCTAGATTAGTTGATATTACAAAGTATGATGAAAGAACTCATGATTTTAAAGGTGGAATAGATATTATAGCTGGAAATAAAATCGGAACGCAATTTTCAATTCAAGCAATGACTATGCAGGTGATTGAATTAACAAAATAATTATGCCAAAATACGAAGATGTCAATTTTGTAGATAGTCAACAACCTGTTTGGAATTATTCTTTAATGACAGATGCTGATATTCAAAACTTTCAAAATGGCACGCATTATAGTTTGTACAAAATATTTGGGAATCATCAAATTGATGTTTTAAATACGAAGGGGACTTATTTTGCGGTTTGGGCTCCCAACGCTACTGCAGTTTTTGTAACTGGGAATTTTAATGATTGGAATAAAACCACACATCCTTTAAAAGTAAGATTAGATAGTTCTGGAATTTGGGAAGGCTTCATTCCAAGTGTTTTAAAAGGAGAGGTTTATAAATATCACATACACGGTTATAAAGGTGCTTTGTTAGATAAGGGTGATCCATTTTCCAATTATTGGGAACTACGCCCTTTAACTGCTTCTATTACTTGGGATACCGCCTATGATTGGCAGGATGCAAAATGGTTAGAAAAAAGAAAAATTAGTAACCGAACCGACCAGCCTTATTCGGTTTATGAAGTGCATTTGGCAAGTTGGATGCGTCCAGATAAAAATAATGAGGATAGTTATAATTCCTATACGCAGTTAATAAATTTATTGGTTCCCTATGTTAAGGACATGGGTTTTACTCACGTAGAATTCATGCCTGTGATGGAGCACCCGTTTGATGGAAGTTGGGGATATCAGGGTATTGGATTTTTTGCACCCACTTCAAGATTTGGAAATCCTCAAGAATTTGCGGCCTTAGTGGATGCTTTTCATGCCGCTGAAATAGGTGTGATTATGGATTGGGTTCCCTCACATTTCCCTTATGATAGTCATGGTTTATTTATGTTTGATGGTGCCAATACCTATGAGTATGCCGATATGCGCAAAGGATACCACCCCGATTGGAATTCTTATATTTTCAATTATAAAAGAGGAGAGGTAAAGTCTTTTTTAATAAGTAGTGCGCGTTTTTGGTGCGATCAATTTCATATTGATGGACTTAGAGTGGATGCGGTGAGTTCGATGTTAAAATTAGATTATAGTAGAGAGGAGGGCCAGTGGGAGCGCAATGAATTTGGAGGAAATGGAAATATCGAAGCCATTGCATTTATCAAAGATTTAAATGAAACTTTATATCGCGATTTTCCTGCCATTCAAACCATTGCCGAAGAAGCAACTGATTGGCCAGGAATAAGTCAACCCACTTTCATGGATGGGTTAGGGTTTGGAATGAAATGGATGATGGGTTGGATGCATGATACGCTAGATTATTTTAAATTAGATCCATTATACCGTTCGGGTAGTCAAGATAAGTTCACTTTTTCCATGATGTATTATTATGACGAACATTTTATGTTACCCTTAAGTCATGACGAAGTAGTACATGGTAAAAGCCCAATGATTTATAAAATGCCTGGAGATGAGTGGCAGAAATTTGCAAATTTAAGGTTGATGTATACTTATATGTTTACCCATCCGGGGGCCAAATTATTATTTATGGGTAATGAGTTTGCAGCCACTGAGGAATGGAATTATACTACTGAATTACAATGGGATTTATTAAAACACCTTAGCCATGGAGGCATGAAATATTGTGTTCAGCAATTGAATAAATTATTGGTGAGTAATCCTGCACTCTATGAATTACAATATGATCCAGCAGGATTTGAATGGGTTGAAACCAATAAGCGACAAGAGGGGGTTATTGCATTTAGACGTCGATCCAAAAACTGGGAAGAAGATATTTTGGTAGTACTCAATATGACCCCAGTACCTCGTCATCAATACCCAGTTCATGTACATGGTAATAAAGATTGGAAGGAGATATTCAATAGTGATGACAAGTTATTTTGGGGTGTTGGAGACTTGCAAAATAAAAAAGTAGTTATTGAACCACAGGATGAAAAAAAGGAATGGTTTAAACTATTAGTTAATCTTCCGGCGCTGTCTGCAGTGGTTTTAAAGTAAAATTTAAGCTTATTTTATTCGCATCATGCACAGTTTTGGGCAAGTTTTGCACATTTATCTTAATATGATTTAAGTTAACAATCTGGTAATATTAAGGTGTGAACTTTGTTTTTGTAATCCAAACTATAAAAAATGAAAACAAACAACAAAGCAATGCTGTATGAAGCAGTTTCTGAATTCATACAATTGCACGCCTTTGATCATTTATTAGACAATGAATTAGCGCAATTCAAAAATTTATTACAGATTTGGTCTGAAACCAAAGATGTAAATGAATTGCAGTTAAATACTGAGAAATTAATTCCATATTTAAGTAAAGCAAATTTCTTTGTAGAAACTGTTTCGCCTGCTGCTATTCAACTTTGGTTCTATGCATTATCCTATAATAATATCCCAATTGCAAATATGATGCAGGATATGAATGCAAATAATGAAATTAATATTATTTAAATAATAAAAAGGCCACTCAATTGAGTGGCC
>CAIQQR010000087.1 GCA_903874055.1 uncultured Bacteroidota bacterium
AAAGAACGGTATAAACCGTGCATTGCTCTGTGACGAATTTGCTCTGTAGGACGAGAAACGATTAACTCAGTTTCAGTGATTTCGATAGTGATATCGCGATCAATTTCTTGAGATAATTCTCCTTTAGGTCCTTTAACAGTAACTACTGAATCTTTAACAGTAATCGTAACTCCTTTTGGGATACTTACTGGTTTTTTTCCGATACGTGACATAGTCGCTTTTGTTTTATTGTTCTACTTAGTAGTTTTCAGCCCCGACTAAAAGGCTTAAATGCATACTAAGCATTAAATTTATTTTTCTTTGTTGCTTACAACTCAATTAAGAGATTGCGCACAATACTTCACCACCAACATTGTTGGCTTTAGCTTGCTTATCTGTTAATACACCCTTAGATGTAGATAAGATAGCGATACCTAAACCATTGCTTACTCTTTTGATTTCAGCTGGCTTTGCATATTGACGTAAACCTGGACGGCTGATACGCTCTAATGAACGGATAGCTGGTTGTTTCGTATTCGCATCATATTTTAACGCGATTTTGATTAAACCTTGTTTAGTATCGTCTTCGAATTTGTATTTTAAAATGTAACCTTGTTCGTACAAGATTTCAGTAATACGCTTCTTTAAATTAGATGCAGGGATCTCAACGATTCTATGTTGTGCCATTTGGGCGTTACGAATTCTCGTTAAGTAGTCTGCTATTGGATCTGTTACCATATTAGTATTTTAAATCAGTTCTAAATTTTGTTTTGTTTCAGTATTCAATTCTATGATTGAACTTAAATCAATGTTGCTTGATGATAAGCGCTTAAAGCAATTACCAGCTCGCCTTTTTTACACCTGGAATCAATCCGTTCAAAGCCATATCACGGAAGATATTTCTTGATACACCAAAGTATCTCATATATCCTTTTGGACGGCCTGTTAATTGACAACGATTGTGCAAACGTACAGGTGATGCATTTTTAGGTAATTTATCTAAACCTGCATAATCTCCAGCAGCTTTTAAAGCAGCGCGCTTTTCTGCATATTGTTTTACAGTAGCTTCACGCTTTCTTTGTCTTGCTTTAACTGATTCTCTTGCCATAATTATGTATTAATTAGTTATTGTCTTTTTTGATATTCTTAAACGGCATACCCAATTCTTTCAATAATTCGTATGCTTCTTCATTAGATTGAGCTGATGTCACAAAAGTGATATCCAATCCAGTGATTTTGTTTACTTTATCGATGTCGATTTCTGGGAAGATGATTTGCTCAGTAACACCTAATGTGTAGTTACCACGACCGTCGAAAGCTTTATCGCTAACGCCTTTGAAGTCACGTACACGTGGTAATGCAACTGATACTAAACGATCTAAAAATTCGAACATTTTTTCGCCTCTTAACGTAACGCGTGCACCAATTGGCATACCCTTACGTAATTTAAAGTTAGAAATATCTTTCTTAGATAAAGTTGGTACTGCTTTTTGACCAGTAATAGTAGTTAACTCATCGATAGCGATGTCCACTAATTTCTTGTCATTTACTGCGCCATTTACACCACGGTTGATGCAAATTTTTTCCAACTTAGGAGTTTGCATTACAGACTTGTAACCAAACTTTTTAGATAAAGCAGGTACTACTTCTTTAGTGTACTTATCTGCTAATCTTGGAGTGTATTTTACGGTACTCATTATTTAATTACCTCCCCTGATTTTTTTGAAATTCTTACTAATTTACCTGTCTCTCTCGAACGCTTAACTTTTGTTGGAGCGCTAGTTTTAGCATCCCATAACATTACATTACTAATGTTGATAGAAGCTTCTACTTTAACGATACCACCTTTTGTATTGGATGCAGATGGTTTAGTGTGCTTTGTTGCGATGGCTACGCCTTCAACAATTACACGACCTTTTTCAACATCTACTTCTAACACAGTGCGAGGTTTTTTCAAGTCCTTGTCATCTCCAGTAATAACTACAACGCTATCACCTTTCTTGATGCTGTATTTGGGTTTGAATCTGTTACTCATAACTTATATTTATTTTATAACACCTCTGGTGCTAATGAAACAATTTTCATGTATCCTTTATCACGCAATTCACGAGCAACTGGTCCAAAGATACGTGTACCTCTTGGCTCTTCTGAATTGTTTAATAATACTACTGCGTTGTCATCAAAACGGATATAAGATCCGTCTTTTCTGCGCAATTTGTTTTTTGTACGAACGATTACCGCTTTAGATACAGTACCTTTTTTGATACCACCTGCAGGGATCGCATCTTTAACTGTAACAACAATCGTGTCACCGATTTTTGCGAAGTCTTGACCGCTATTACCTAATACTTTGATACAAAGTACTTCTTTAGCGCCGCTATTATCAGCTACATTGAGCCTACTTTCTTGCTGAATCATTTTATTTAGCTTTTAGCTTTTATTCCTTGTTCTTTCGAACTTGGGTTAATACGATTTAATACCTTTTGTGGAGTAGATTATTTAGCTTTTTCAACTACTTCTACTAATCTCCAACGCTTTGTTTTACTTAATGGACGAGTCTCCATGATTTTCACAATATCCCCCATTCCGCATACTGATTGCTCATCATGCGCATGGAACTTAGTTGTTTTTTTCACGAACTTTCCATACATCGGATGCTTTACTTTTCTTTCAACAGCTACTGTAATGGTTTTATCCATTTTGTCGCTAGTTACAACACCGATTCTTGTTTTACGTAAATTTCTTACTACCATTGTCATTATTTTTTTGTTGGTATATTAATTGTATTAATTAGATACCTAACTCTTTTTTCTTTAATTCCGTTTTTAAACGGGCAATGTCTTTACGAAGTCCGCGAATGCTCATTGGATTCTCTAAAGGAGAAATCGCATGTGCGAACTCTAGTTTCTTAAGTCTTAATTGATCTTCATCGATGCGTGCTTTTATATCAGTCACACTCGCTTCTTTTAAGCCTTTATTAAAATCATATTTCTTGGTTGCCATAGCAAATACTTTTTTTGTGGTGATTACAAGTCTCTTCTTGTAACAAACTTAGTTTTGATTGGTAATTTTTGAGCAGCTAATCCCATTGCTTCTTTTGCAACTTCTGGAGTAACACCGTCGATTTCAAAAATGATACGACCTGGTTCCACTACAGCAGCCCAATACTCAGGGTTACCTTTACCTTTACCCATTCTCACCTCTGCAGGCTTATGTGTAATAATTTTATCTGGGAAAACACGAATCCAAACATTTCCTTCTCTTTTCATTGCACGTGTCATTGCTTGACGAGCTGACTCAATTTGTCGGCTAGTCAACCAGATTGGATCTAATGATTTTAATGCAAAAGAACCAAATGCAATAGAAGTTCCACGCTTCGCTACTTCGCGAATACGTCCTTTCTGTTGTTTCCTATGTTTACTTCTTTTTGGCTGTAACATATATTGTTATTGTTATCTCTTAATTAATTAGTTTCTATGATAGTGATTTATTTTCTTCTTGGACCACCTGGACCACGACGGTCTCCACCATCACGGCGATCGTCACGACGATCTCCTCCACGTGGATGATCTGCTCTTTCGCCGCCTTCTTTACCGCCAACGAAATTTGGATTTAATTCACGCTTTCCTAAAACCTCTCCTTTACAAATCCATACTTTGATACCGATTTTACCGTAAACAGTTAAAGCAAATACGTTTGCATAATCGATATCCATTCTGAATGTATGTAATGGAACACGGCCTTGTTTGATTTCCTCGCTACGTGCAATCTCAGCACCACCAATACGACCACCTACTTTAATTTTAATTCCTTCTGCACCCATTCTTAAGGTAGAAGCAATTGCCATTTTAATAGCACGCTTGTAATTGATACGGTTTTCGATTTGACGTGCAATTGTTTCACCAACAATTGTTGCATCTAATTCTGGACGACGGATTTCTAAAATGTTAATTTGAACATCATCGTTTCCAGTTAATTTCTTTAACTCTTCTTTGATACGATCTACTTCTCCACCACCTTTACCGATGATGATACCTGGTTTTGATGTATGAATTGTTACAATTAATTTTCCTAAAGTACGTTCGATAACGATACGAGCGATACCGCCCTTGTTAATACGTGCGTTTAAGTAGGTACGAATTTTTTGATCTTGAATCAACTTAGTAGCGTAGTCTTTTTTACTACCGTACCAGTTGCTTTCCCACCCGCGGATGATACCTAATCTGTTTCCTATTGGATTTGCTTTCTGACCCATAATGATGGTTTAGAATATTTAGTTTTTTGAATCTGATTTCGTGTCAACAATCATTGTTACGTGGTTGCTACGCTTTCTAACTCTGTAGCCACGTCCTTGTGGTGCTGGACGCATACGCTTTAACGTACGACCACCATCAACAAAAACTGTTTTAACTACTAGTTTGCTATCTGCTGCGCTAGCGCCGTTGTTTTTTTGCTCCCAGTTACTGATTGCACTTTTTAACAACTTTGCTAATGGAACTGCATTGTGTTGAGGATGGAACTCCAAAATTGCCAATGCTTTTTCCACTTCCATGCCACGAATAACGTCTGCAAGCAAACGCATCTTACGAGGGCCTGTGGGATAATTGTTTAATTTAGCTACTGCTTCCATTTTTTTATTATTTAGTGTTTGTCTTTACAACAAACCTTAATTTATTTACTATTTTTTGCTACCTGCGTGTCCTCTGAAGTTTCTAGTTGGAGAAAATTCACCTAATTTATGTCCTACCATGAATTCGGTAACATATACTGGGATAAATTTATTTCCATTGTGAACTGCGAAAGTATGACCAACAAAATCTGGAGAAATTGTACTTCTACGACTCCAAGTTTTGATGACTGCTTTCTTAGTTTTGCCTCCATTCATACCCTCTACTTTTTCTTCAAGGTTATGATCTATATAAGGACCTTTTTTAATCGAACGACCCATAGTGATGAGTTAATTTGAATGTTAATTATTTAGTCAATTTTTTACCGTCACGACGTTGAATGATCAACTTATCGCTACCCTTTCCTCTTGTTCTAGTTTTTTCTCCTTTAGCATACTTACCAGTTCTGCTTCTTGGATGTCCACCAGACGCTCTACCTTCACCACCACCCATCGGGTGATCTACTGGGTTCATAGCGACACCTCTAACACGAGGACGTACACCTTTCCAACGATTTCTACCTGCTTTACCCGCTGTTTCTAAGTTGTGGTCGCTATTAGAAACCACACCTACAGTTGCATAACAGTTAATCAATAATTTTCTTAATTCACCAGAAGGCATTTTCAATACTGCGTATTCAGTTTCCTTGTTCGCTAATTGAGCAGATGTACCTGCGCTTCGTACCAATTTACCACCTTGACCAGGTTGCATTTCGATATTGTGCACTACTGTACCTAATGGAATGTTTTTCATTGGTAATGAATAACCAATTTCAGGAACCACATTGTCACCAGAAGCTACTTTCGCACCTACTTGTAAGCCTTGTGGGCAAATGATATATCTTTTCTCGCCATCAGTATATTGAACTAACGCGATAAATGCTGTTCTGTTTGGATCGTATTCTACTGAAACTACAGTAGCTTCCATGTCCTTCTTATTTCTTTTGAAGTCAATGATACGATAGTGTTGTCTATGACCACCACCCATGTAACGCATTGCACGACGACCTTGGAAGTTACGTCCTGCAGTTTTCTTTTGTGGTTCTAACAAACTCTTCTCTGGTTTGTTAGTTGTGATTTCAGCGTATGCGTTCCCAATTCTCCATCGGGTTCCTGCTGTAATCGGTTTGTACTTTCTTAATGCCATTTTCTTGTTATTTGTGTTAGAGCACGTGAATTTTTCAGCTTCACTAACTATTATTAAATGCTTGCGTAAAGGTCAATGGTTTCACCTTCCGCTACGGTTACTAATGCTTTCTTATATCCAGATTTTACACCAGAGATAATACCAGACTTAGTAGAACGAGTTTTATTTTTACCAGGAACAACTAAAGTGTTTACTTCTAAAACGTTAACGCCGTAGAATTGCTCAATTGCTGTTTTGATTTCTAATTTGTTCGCGCGACGATTTACTTTGAAAGCATATCTTCTTAATGACTCTTGTTGAGCATTTGCTTTTTCAGTTAAAATCGGCTTGATTAATATTTCTGTTACTTTCATGATTATCTTTTTTTAAAAGAGACTACGCAGCTTCTTCTTCGTTAAAAATTTTAGCAGCACCTTCAGTGATCACTAACACGTCTGCATTCATAATGTCGTAAGTGTTGATGTCAGCTAATAATGTACTTGCTACGTTAGGAATATTACGAGTGCTCAAATAAACGTTGTCGTTGTACTCAGGTAAGATTACTAAAGTCTTCTTGTTATCTAAGTTTAATTGGCTAATGATTGAAGCTACTGCAGAAGTTTTTGGAGCATCTAATTTGATGTCTTCTAAAACTAAAATAGCTTGATCAATTGCTTTGTGACTTAACGCAGAAATTTTTGCAAGATCTTTTACTTTACGGTTCAATTTGAAATCGTAAGAGTGCGGTTTTGGTCCAAAAATAGTACCACCACCCTTGTATAATGGGTTACGGATATTACCCTTACGAGCTCCACCAGTACCTTTTTGTTTGTGTAATTTTCTGCTAGCACCTTGTACTTCCGCACGAGTTTTAACTTTATGCGTACCTGAACGGCGTGCAGCTAAATATTGTTTAACGGCTAAATAAATAACGTGGTCGTTTGGAGTTGCTCCAAAGATTTCAGCAGGTAATTCAACCTGTCTGCCAGTCTTTTTGCCTTTTATATCTAATACTTCTAATTGCATGATTGTCGATTAATGTGGTGATTACTTTTGGATTAAAACAATTGAACCGTTGTGACCTGGAACAGATCCACTCACTAATACATAGTTCTTTTCTGGGAATAACTTTAATACTTTTAATCCTTTTGTTTTAACGCGATCGTTACCCATATGACCGGCCATACGCATTCCTTTGAATACTCTCGCTGGATAAGATGATCCACCGATAGAACCTGGTGCACGAGAACGGTCATGTTGACCGTGTGTAGCTTCACCCACCCCGCTAAATCCATGACGTTTAACAACACCTTGGAAACCTCTACCCTTAGTTGTACCAACAACTTCAACAGTATCTCCTTCAGAGAACATGTCTAAGGTAAGTGTAGCGCCTAGTGTAGTTTCGATTGAATAATCGCGGAACTCTTTAACGAATTTTTTGGGAGCAGTCTGTGCTTTTGCGTAGTGATTAATTTCAGACTTTGTAGAGTGCTTTTCTTTTTTGTCGCCCAATGCTAACTGTACTGCATTGTAGCCATCTACTTCAGGAGTTTTAACCTGAGTAACAGTGCAAGGACCAGCTTCGATAATGGTGCAAGCAATTTGCTTTCCATCTTCTCCGAAGATGCTAGTCATGCCAATTTTTTTTCCAATAATACCTTTCATCTTTTTTGCGGTTTATGCCCCGCGCTTGGTTCTGAGGACATCCGATGATGATGCTACATTTAATCTGTTAGACCATAGTAGCTCGGATTCAATCCCTGTTTGCTGCCGACCTTTTCCTTTGTTTCTCAATTTTGAGAGGGGAAGTACCGGAAGTAAACAAACCTCGAAGGGCCTGTTTATATTTTACTTACTTCAAACCAGCGCTCCTTTCTCAACTACTGCATAATGGGTAGTGATTGGGAGATGGTAATTATAAATACTTATGCTTTAATCTCCACTTCAACACCTGATGGTAAGTCTAACTTACTTAGGGCGTCTACAGTTTTAGAAGAAGAAGTATAGATGTCCAATAAACGCTTGTGCGTTGCTAATTGAAACTGCTCACGACTTTTCTTGTTAACGTGTGGTGAACGTAACACAGTAAAAATGCGTTTGTGTGTAGGCAAAGGAATAGGACCTGTTACTACTGCACCTGTACTGCGTACTGTTTTTACGATTTTCTCAGCAGACTTATCTACTAAGTTGTGATCGTAAGATTGTAATTTTATTCTAATTCTTTGAGACATAGCTTATTTTTCCAAATTATCTTGGGGTTGCAAAGGTAATGGGTTGTGACCTAACATTCAAGAAATATTGTGTTTTTTTTAATTTTTTTTAAAAATAATTTCTAAGGCCATGATTATCCAAAACAAAACCCCCTCCTTTTAAGGGGAGAGGGTTTTTAAGTTATTGTAAATCAAGTAGTTGATTCGAAAATCGACTACTCTTCATCCTTCACTTTACCTTTGTTTTTAGCCATTACTTCCTCAGCAATATTGTTTGGTGCTGGGTTATAATGACTGAACTCCATAGTGGATGTTGCACGACCAGAGCTCAAAGAGCGCAATTGTGTAACGTATCCAAACATTTCGCTCAATGGTACTTTTGCCTTAATTACTTGTAAGTTACCACGGCTATCCATACCTTCTAACATACCACGACGACGGTTTAAGTCACCTGTTACGTCACCCATGTATTGGTCAGGAGTTACTACTTCAACTTTCATGATTGGTTCTAACAAAGTAGGTTTCGCTTTTTTACCAGCAGTTCTGAAACCAGCTTTAGCACACAATTCAAATGACATTGCGTCAGAATCCACATCATGGTAAGAACCATCATAAACACGAATTTTCATGTTGTTCACTGGGTAACCAGCTAAAACACCTGTGTTCATTGAAGATTCAAAACCTTTTGTAATTGCTGGAACGAATTCTTTAGGGATAGATCCGCCAAATAAATCGTTTACAAATTGGAAAGCTTTTTTATCAACATTGGCAGCCATCCATTCTTCATCAGCAGGTCCGATTGAGAATTGGATATCAGCGAATTTACCACGACCACCCGATTGCTTTTTCAACACTTCACGGTGCTCGATAGTCATACCAAAAGCTTCTTTGTAAGCTACCTGAGGATTACCTTGGTTAATTTCCACTTTGAACTCACGACGCATACGGTCAACGATAATTTCTAAGTGTAATTCACCCATACCAGATAAGATAGTTTGACCAGTATCTTCGTCTGTTCTAACTCTTAAGGTAGGATCTTCCTCTACTAATTTCGCAATTGCCATACCCATTTTATCAACGTCTGCTTGCGTCTTAGGCTCAACAGCAACCGAGATAACTGGTTCTGGAATAAACATATTTTCAAGAACGATTAAGTGATTCTCATCACATAAAGTATCTCCTGTTTTAATTTCTTTAAATCCAACTGCTGCTGCGATATCACCTGCTTCGATAAAGTCGATTGGGTTTTGTTTGTTCGCAAACATTTTCATGATACGAGAGATACGCTCATTCTTACCACTACGTACGTTTCTTACATAAGAACCCGCATCTAAGTGACCAGAGTAACATCTGAAGAACGCTAAACGTCCTACGAAAGGATCGGTCATGATTTTGAAAGCCAATGCAGCAAATGGTTCTTTTGCATTTGGTTTACGGAAAACTTTTTCTCCTGTATCTGGATCAGTACCTTCTGTATCATCCACATCTACTGGTGAAGGCAAGTAACGACATACTGCATCTAATGCTGTTTGTACTCCTTTGTTTTTGAAAGAAGAACCACACATCATTGGTACAATAGATAAATCGATACATGCTTTACGAATTGCTTCATGCACTTCTGCTTCAGAAATACTATCTGGATTTTCAAAGAATTTCTCCATTAATTTGTCGTCGTATTCTGCAACGGCTTCAATTAATTGAGCTCTCCAATAATCCACATCCTCTTTCATATCTGCAGGGATTTCTGTTTCTACATAAGTCATACCTTCTGTAGCATCATCCCAAATAATTCCTTTCATTTTAATTAAATCCACTACACCCTTGAAACCATCTTCTGCACCAATTGGTAATTGTAATGGAACTGCTTTTGCACCTAACATTTCTCTTACTTGTGTAACCACCATTAAGAAGTCGGCACCAGCACGGTCCATTTTATTTACGAAACCAATACGAGGAACTTTGTAACGATTTGCTTGACGCCAAACTGTTTCTGATTGAGGCTCTACACCATCCACTGCAGAAAACAATGCAATCAAACCATCTAGTACACGCATAGAACGCTCTACCTCTACCGTAAAGTCCACGTGACCCGGAGTATCGATAATATTAAAATAGTAATCTTTTGTATTTGCATCTTTCTTACCTAATGTCGTAGGAAACTGCCATTGACAAGATACCGCTGCAGAAGTAATAGTAATACCTCTTTCTTTTTCTTGCTCCATCCAGTCTGTTGTTGCAGCACCATCATGCACTTCACCAATTTTGTGAATCATACCAGTGTAACGTAAGATACGTTCAGTGGTAGTAGTTTTGCCGGCATCAATGTGCGCAGCAATACCAAAGTTTCTCTGTAGTTTTAAATCCGCCATATTAGGGTTGTTTATTTTTTAATAGCTCGATAAATGAACACAAATTATTAGTCAATTTATCGAGGCGCAAAGTTAATGATATAAGTGATTGAACAAGGTTTTCCCGCAATATTTTTCCATAAACTATTCCACAGCCCTTCCACCACATTGTAAACCAAGGTATTTTTAGGTTATTGAAAAATAAAAAACCCCAGCAATTGCTAGGGTTTTTCTATATCTATACGCCTTTGGGCCAAAGAAATTAAACTTTAAAGTGAGAGAACGCTTTGTTCGCCTCAGCCATACGGTGTGTATCTTCTTTCTTTTTGAAAGCTCCACCTTCGCCTTTTGTAGCTGCAACAATTTCGTTCGCTAATTTATCGGCCATTGTTTTACCGTTACGCTCACGGCTAAAACGTACTAACCATTTCATGCTTAAAGAAATTTTACGATCGGCACGAACTTCAGCAGGAATTTGGAAAGTAGCACCACCAATACGGCGGCTTCTTACCTCTACAGCTGGAGTCACGTTAACTACCGCTTTCTTCCACATTTCATATCCATCTTCGTTAGTGAACTTTGCCACTTTGTCTAATGCATCATAAAATATTTTATAAGCAGTTGTCTTTTTACCGTCCAACATGATGTTGTTGATAAAACGAGTTACTTGAACGTCGCTGAACTTAGGATCTGGTGCTAATGGAATCTTTTTAGGTTGTGCTTTACGCATGTCGAATATTAATTAGTTGTTACTTGATTATTTTTTTGCTTTTTCTTTCTTAGTACCATACTTAGAACGAGACTGCTTACGGTCTTTAACACCTGCAGTATCCAAACTACCACGAACAATATGATAACGTACACCTGGTAAATCCTTTACACGACCACCACGGATTAATACGATACTGTGTTCTTGTAAGTTATGACCTTCACCTGGGATGTAGGCAATCACCTCAATTTTGTTTGTCAAACGTACCTTTGCTACTTTACGTAACGCAGAGTTAGGTTTTTTAGGTGTAGTTGTATACACTCTTGTACAAACGCCACGACGCTGAGGACATGCATCCAAAGCTCTTGATTTACTTTTCGCCCTGATGATCTCACGGCCTTTTCTAACTAATTGCTGAATAGTAGGCATTTATTATGCTATTTTGTTCAATTCGGTTTATAAAAAATTCGGACGGCAAAGGTAATGGCTGTTAACGAATTACCAAAATGTTTATTGGCTAATTTTAAAAAAATAAAGCAATTAGGTCATTTTTACCTAGAAAAATCATCAAAAAGGAGAATTAATTCTTTTTAACAATTTGATTATCAGCTATTTAACTAAACATGCTGTAACCAGCCATGTTTGTCCACAATATTTCCCATTCTAAGCTCATGAAGGTGATTTTTAAGCGCTGGAGCCACTTTTAGGCTATCAATATCAAAATCCATCACGTATTCTCCGTGTGCTAATCTTGAAATATAAGAAACTACTGCAGCTGTACCAACCCCAAAAACTTCGGTAAATAACCCTTTTTTATGGGCATCTACAATTTCTTCCACAGACAAGAATCTTTCTTCCACCTCATACCCCATCTCTCTTAATATAGTAATTGATGAATTTCTTGTTACTCCTTTTAATACAGTTCCTTTTTCAATAGATGGAGTTATTATTTTTCCATCAATTACAAACATCACATTCATCATACCCACTTCCTCAACATATTTATGTTCAATTGCATCCGTCCATAATACTTGATCATAACCTTTAGATTGTGCTAATGAAACTGGAAATAAACTTCCACCATAATTACCTCCATTCTTTGCAAAGCCAACACCACCAGGTGTTGCGCGTGTATAATGTTGTTCAATTAAAATTTTCATAGGTGCAGCATGATACGCTCCACTTGGTCCCAAAATAATCATAAACTTATACGTATTTGATGGACGCACTCCTAAAAAAGGATCCATCGCAATCATAAATGGTCTTATATATAATGACGAATCTGGTTTATTCGGAATCCATGCTCTTTCTAAATCAATTAACTGCTTCATACCCTCCATAAAAATCCATTCAGGAATAGTAGGCATTTGCATGCGTTCAGCCGAAGTATTAAATCGTATTAAATTTTGATCGGGTCTAAAAATGACAACTTCTCCTTTATCATTTTTAAACGCCTTGATTCCTTCAAAAATAGTTTGACCATAATGCAATGTTGCACATGATGGATCTACTTGAAAAGGAGCATAGGGCTTGATTTCAACGTTCTTCCATTCTCCATTTTCATAGTCGGCCACTAACATATGGTCTGTGAAATTTTTGCCAAAAGCTATTTCATCCATATTAAAACTTGGAAGCTGTGGATGTAGATTTTTAGTTACTGGAATTGAATGCTTTGACATATACTTGCTTTTAAATAAATAACAATTAAATTTTGAGACACAAAAATAAGAAATAATTAAAAACTTACAACTGTTATTTTTTCAATCAGTACAATTGAGTTAATTTTCCACCCGTGCAAGATCAAAAAACAATATTACCTGCTGCTGTTTTAGTTACTTTATTCAAAGATACTTTGGTATTGCCTGAAAAGGAAATAAAGTCAGTTGAAAATGAAGAAAAAGAAATAATTACTGCGATTGGAAAAGAAGCAATAGCAACTACAACCGCAAATGAAGTGCTGAACGAATTAAAATCTACAACGCCAATTCCTATTAAATTTTTGGGCGACCATCTTAAAAAAATAATGGTAATTGTAAATGATGCCAATGCAGTTCATCTAAATGAAATTGATCTTGGATTATTGTCCTCTATATTAAACGCATGTAAGTTAACATTGGCTGATATTGCATTAGTGAACATAGCTGCTCAGCCAATAAGTATGCATGAAATTTTAACAACGCTACCATCACATTTGGTTTTAGTTTTTGATTTATCTGCTTTACAATTAAAAATCAAATTACCTACTACTTTGTACAAACCAATTGTATTAGGTGAAACACAAATTTTATTTAGCAATAGTTTGCATAGCATGCAAGGCGTTGACCAAACTGCGAAACAAGAAAAATCCAAATTATGGAATGCATTAAAATTGTTGTTTAAATTATAAACTCACTTCTTAATTTCTTAGTTTCAATTTTTGATTACTTTTTATATTATGCAAACTTTAATTTTCGCTACCAACAATCAACATAAAGTACAAGAAATTCAATCTTTAGTGGGACCAGATTTTAATATTATTCCCCTTAAAGATGCGGGTATTGATATTGACATTCCGGAGCCACATGATACATTGCAAGAAAATGCTGCTGAAAAAGCAAACACCATTTTTAATTTAACAAGCAAAAATTGTTTTAGTGAAGACACTGGTTTAGAAATTGAAGCATTGAATGGTGCACCCGGCGTTAACAGTGCAAGATATGCGGGTGAGGATCGAGATTTTCAAGCCAATATTGATAAAGTATTATTAAATCTTGAGGGTGTTGCTAATCGTAATGCGCAATTTAGAACCGTTATTTGTTTGCTATGGGAAGATGGATTAAAAGGTATACAAACTTATTATTTTGAAGGCATTTGTAAAGGTAAAATAGCCATAAAAATGCATGGTGAAAAAGGATTCGGCTACGATCCTATATTTATTCCTGATGGAGCCAATAAAAGCTTTGCCGAAATGACTATGGATGAAAAAAATAAATTTAGTCACCGACAAAAAGCAGTCACAAAACTTTTTGAATTTTTACGCGCGCAGCGATAGTACATGGATTTGATAGCTTAGAAAAATAATTTAAATCTCAAAAGTTATTGAACAATTGGAGTAACTGCATTCCAAATATTCCAACTTTCTTCGGCTTGTATATGCAACATTTCTAACCCATTTTGAAAAGTAGCTCCTTGTGCTGCACCTTTTTGAAGAAACAATGTTTCACTTGGATTATAAATCAAATCAAATAAATGATGATTTGAAGTAATTGCATCATATGGAATTTCGGGTGCTTCATTTACATTAGGATACATTCCTAATGGACTTGTATTAATGATAAGTGTATGTGCTGCTATGATTTCAGGAGTAAGTTCGCTGTAAGATAATACAGATGCAATATTACTTTCTTTTGTATGCTTCGATCTACTCACTAAATGGTATTGTATATTTAAATTCCTCATTACCCACTCTACTGCAGCCGCAGCACCACCAGTTCCTAATATTAATGCAGCAGTATGGTGTGGTTTTAAAAAAGGCTGTAAAGACTTCTGAAAGCCTATGACATCTGTGTTATACCCATAAAGTGCACCGTTGAATTTTCGGATACAATTACAAGCATTTATTTCAGTTACTACCGATGATGGTTTGTCTAAAAAAGGAATGACTTCTTTCTTATAAGGGATGGTAACATTCAATCCGTTAAGTGCTGGATCTTGTTCCCACAACAATTTAAATTCTTTAATGGAAGGGATTGGATAATTATCATACTGCGCATCGCCAATTTGATGCTGTTGAAATTTATCTGCAAAGTATCCTTTTGAAAAGGAATGAGATAATGGATATCCTATTAAACCAAACTTTCGCAAGATTACTTATTTAAATATAAATTAAATGTGTCCCCTCTTAAACCAATTCTCATTGCTTCCAAGGGAATTACTTCAGTTGGGGCAATATTTCCGAGGTTTACATTACAACCAATAAGTTCTAAGAAATATAATTGTTGTGCTTTTTGAGGCGCTTCCCATAATATTTTTTCAGCTGGAATTTTAGTTAGAATCTCTTGAACCAATCCTTCTCTCACCTCACCACTTCCTCTATAAATTCCAACATTACCCGCTTCACGCGCTTCAGCAATCACATATTCCGAGCCTGCGCTTAATTCTGCAGTCATCAATTCAATCCATTTGTAAGGAGGAATAATATGAGCGGCATCTTTACTACCCACCTCGCTAATTACTTTACAAATTTTAGCAATTTTTTCAATATACCCACACTTTTCGGCATGTGGAATTTCTATAGACCCATCACTCACTTCAATCAAATCAATATTATAATCCTTACACATTGCGATATAATCATCAAACTGATTCCTAATCACAAACGCTTCAAATAAAGTACCCCCAAAATAAACAGGAATACCATGTGACTGGTACAATTCAATTTTCGCGCGCAAATTGGGTGTCACAGCAGATGTTCCAAATCCTAATTTAACAACATCTGTATGAGGGGATGAAATACTTAGAAAATTTTCTGCCTCAGCAAAACTCAAACCCTTATCCATTACCATCGTTAATCCATGATTACGGGGCTTAGGAGTTCGTTCTGGTATTTGAGTTAAATTAAAATTTATCATAAACAATCACTTATATCCTACAAAGATAAATTAAATAAATTAAGATAACTTACTCTTCTTATACTGTGCAATTAGTTCAGCGACTTTAGTATCCTGCATGATTTCAGGATAAAATTTTATTAGCTTATTTACTAATTTCGAAGATTTTGATAGCGCCATTTCTAATTGCAAAATACCTTCATTGGTTTTGCCCATCATGTATAAAATAGCACTTCTATAAAAAATAAAAATAGTCTTCCCTTGTGTAGACATGTAAGCAATTTCAGTTTGTTCTAATGCCGTATCCAATTGCTTATTTGCAACTAAACATTTAACTAAATATTCCCAGCCTGCAATTTGCTTTGGCTTATTTTTTACCACTGTTCCAAAACATGCCGCAGCCTCCTTAAATAATTTTAAATTCATATAACATTCACCAAGTAATATATGATACTCATTGATATGTTTGTGAATTCGCATTGCATGCTCTAATTGCTTGATAGCCTGCTCCCATTGACCTTGCTGCATATAGGTTGCTGCAATTTTTTGAAAAAGTCTACTATCATCGGGATTTAAATGCACTGCTTTTTTATAATGAAATCTAGCTTGCGCATAATTTTTCATTCTATGGTAGCAATGCCCGATAGCTTCGTAAATAACATCTTCGGGACGAGATAATTCCAACACTTTTTCCAATGCTTCAATAGCCTCTCTATATTTCCTGATACGCAAATAAGCATCCCCCATATTGCGGTACGCATAATCAAATTTCTCATCAATCACAATTGCATATTGATAAGCATCAATGGCTTTTTCATGCAATTTTAAACCCTGATAGGCTGCTGCTAAATTAAACCAAGCCAATGCATTGTAAGGTTGCTCATCAATAATTCGTTGATGTAATTTGATACTCTCTTCGTTTCTTCCAGTAAAATCGGTCCAAAAACAAATTTTATACAAAGCTTCTTCATTCATTGGATCATCTTCGAGTACCAATTGTAAACAATCAAACACTTTATCAAAAGCTTCATGATCATCATATACATCTGCCAACTCAAATAAAACTTCGGTTCTTTCCGCTCCTTCAAATAAATGCAAAGCTTCCTGTAATAACAATATTGCTTTTTCAGGTTGATCCAATGCTAAATAGGCATCGGTCTTTAAAATAAACAAGTTCATATCCTTATGATCATACAAAGTAGCGGTATTCAATAACTTCAACGCTTCTTTATATTTTCTAGTGGCCAGTAATAGGTCTGCTTTCTTAATCATTAATAAGGCAGAGAAAGGATATTGCTCCAGCGCTAAATCAGCTGCTTGAATGGCCTCTCCAATTTCATCCTTTTCGTCTAAATGTTCAATGATTCTTTCAAAATCATCCTCTTCAATATAGGCATTAGCTCGCCCTTGCTTTAAATTATGGTATTTAAGCATTAATTCCTGAATATCTCCCCCATCTTCTTCCTTATGTCGATCAAACATATCCCATGAATTTAGATTGAAAGTAAAATATTGATTTTCAAGACTTTAGCTAAAAAAAGCTAGCTGTGTCATATTAAATATACAATGGGCTTTGAAAATCTCCATATTTTATTGTGCACAAAGCAGCTAAAAATTGGTTAAAATATTTTTTTTTAAAACAATGATTATCAATTAACTTTGTAATAATCATGCCTACTATAAAAAACATATTTGTTGTTACGCTGTCGACTTGCTTGCTTTTGTTTGCAACAAAGTCTAATGCAAGTATTGTTGTTACTGGCACTATAGAATCCAAGAAATTAAGCGAAAAATATTCTTTAAAGAATTTAAGTGCACTTTCACACCGAACTGTCACTTTTGCTACTTTAAAAGCGAGTTTAGATTTCAAAGGTTTCGCAAATACCAATAGTATTTATAACTCAAGTACTGCTGCATATTTACAATACAATAAGGGAAATGTATCTTATGTTATTCCTTATAACTACAAAGTGATTTTGCCTAAATTCAAGGCACCTACTCCGAATAATTAATTTTTATCCTTTAAGTACTTTTAATCAATGCTTTGATAAAGGGTTGTATTGATATTAAATTGACTTAATGAAATGGGGCTCAAGTCAATTTTATTTGCCTTATACTGAATAGAATTTCCAGATACAGGAATTATAATATAAGCTAAAACCAATCCCGATATCTCCTTAAAAGCTAACTCGTAAGTGTTAACAGTAGCTGCAATTTCAGTGGTATACCATACTTGATAAACAATACCATCACTCCATTTTAATTCGACATTTTTACAATTATACCCTAGTATTTTCATAGTAGAATCTGGCATTGTCTCTTTCATTGAAATCAAATTGGGTTGATTCTGCGGAGGATAATTTATAACTTGTAAAAAATGGCTGCTTCCAATATCTTTCGTGATGGTAGCTGTGGTTTGTTGAATATTAAAATACAAAGATTGATTCAAATGCGCAGTTTGTAGAATTGTCTTACACTGATCCCCCTTTACAAAAACAGCCTTGGTGCCAATTGTATCATTATTTAATGCATTGGTAATTGAAAAATTAAGGGTGCACTCACCCACAATTTTAGTTTGTGCTTGAATGGTATTTAATGAATACAATAAAAATGCTAAAAGCAACAAGGGGGAGCGCTGCACAATTATTTTTTATGTTTATCCTTTAAATCCTGTACTTTTTTCTGAGCATCCATCATTTGCTCATACTTTGACTGCCAATTACTTTTCTTCTTAGGCGTTTTTCTTTTAACATCTATCTCTGCTAAAATTTTATCATGATTGATAATGAATTTTTGAATAATCAATTGCAAAATCAATGTAACAATATTTGAAACAGTATAGTACCAAGTTAACGCAGATGGTAATCTGTTAAATATAAATAACAACATTACAGGGAAAATATAAGGCATGTATTTCAATGCTGGATTATCCTGAGTGGGTGTCATTGACATATTGTAAACAGAAATTAAAACACTTGTTATAACTGCTGTCAAAGTAAATAAACTTATATGATCTCCAAATCCCATTGGAACATTAAAAGGTAATTTTGCAATTACATCATAGCTTGATAAATCCTGACTCCACAAGAAAGATTGTCCTCTTAATGAAATATTAGAATTAAAAAAGCTATACAATGCAAAGAAGATAGGAATTTGCAATAAGGCAGGAATACAACCTCCTAGTGGGTTAACGCCAGCTTCACGGAACAATTTCATTTGCTCCATTGCAAACCCTTGTTGATCGTCCCCTAATTTTTTCTTGATTTCGTCTAACTCAGGTTTCAACACCTTCATTTTAGCACTGCTTAAATAACTTGAATAAGTTAAAGGAGAAGTTACTAATCGAATAAAAATAGTTAACAATAAAACTACCCATCCATAATTACTTACAAAACCGGCAAAGAAATCAAATACTGGCATAATAATAAACTTATTAATAGGTCGTACAAAAGAATATAAGTCTCTACCTAAGTTTACAATTTTTTCCATTTCAGGCGCCTGTGCTTTTAACACCTGAAAATCATTTGGTCCATAATACAATGATAAAGGAATGTTTACTACAGCACCATTCACTTTATTTTGTAATTGAGCTTGCATTGAAGCCAACCCTGTGCTTGAATCGGTTTTTCTTGACCAATCTAACTTACCAGCGCTAAAACCATCTTTTGAAATAAGTGTAGTGCTAAAAAACTGTTGTACCAAACCTATCCATTGAACTGGTTTTTCAAATGCCTTTACATTCTTGCTTGATATATAATCAAACTCATTGCCTTCTGAAAAACAAACATTAGATACTTGACGTTCATATTGAGTTGCACGCTCTTGTTGATAAGAATGTACATCCCATAATAAATTGATTTGACCATTGGTTAATAACTGATCTGCTCCATCTAATTGTACATTCCATTCAACATTGTATTTGTTAGGAGCTATTGAAAACTGATGACGAATTGTTTTACCAGATGGAGTTGTCCATGCATATTCAATTTTTTGAACACCATCATTGGATGGTAAAACATTTACAACTGGAAATAATATTTGATTGATTTGTGCAGTTTGATTGTTGCCAATATTAACTGTATAATTTAAGGAGCTACTATCTCCTAACTTCACCAAATCTTTTCTTGAATTCTTATACTTCTTTAAAGTAACCGCAACTACTTGTCCTCCTTTGTTACTAAAATCTACTTTAATTATATTATTCTCTAAACTGGTAATTTGTTCTTTAATAGTATCTACTAATGCAACTGCACCTGAACTAGAATCAGCTTTGATTGGATTTTTTAAAGCGGCTGCTTTTTCAGCTAAAGATTTAACCATTTCAGTTGAATCTTTAATATGCTTATTGTAAGCTTGCAACTCGGCTTGTTGTTTATTATTATACCAAAAAAAGGTAAAGAATAAACCTGCTAATAAAATAAACCCAATGACCGTATTCTTATCTGTATTCATAATCGATGTTTTAACGTATTTAACGTGGGGCAAAGATATGAATTTTAAGGTACCAAACTACGCATTTAAAGTAGCATGTTGCTTAGCTGCAGCAATAAAATGAACGAATAAAGGAGCAGGTGCTTCCACCGTACTTTTTAGTTCGGGATGGTATTGAACTCCAATGAAAAATGGATGATTTGGCAGCTCTATAATTTCCACTAAACCTGTAGCAGGATTCAATCCACTCGTAACCATTCCTTTATCATGAAATGCACTCAAATAATCATTGTTAAATTCATAACGATGACGATGTCTTTCGTTTATAGAGGTTGCGCCATATATTTTATGCGCCAATGAATTTTCAGCAATTGTACATGGGTAAGATCCTAAACGCATAGTGCCACCCATCATCGTAATTCTTTTTTGCTCCTCCATCATATTTATTACTGGATCCGGACTATTTGGATCCATTTCAACAGAGTGCGCTTGTTTTAATCCTAACACATTTCTTGCAAATTCAATAACTGCCATTTGCATCCCTAAACAAATTCCAAAGAATGGTAATTTATTTTCTCTAGCATATTGAACTGCAATAATTTTTCCTTCAATTCCTCTATTACCAAATCCTGGTGCTACTAATAAACCATCTAAACCATCTAATTGCTCATTTACATTTTGAGAGGTAAGATTTTCACTGTGCACATTTACCACATTCACTTTTACTTCATTCATTGCACCGGCATGTATAAAGCTCTCCAATATTGATTTGTAAGCATCTTGTAATTCAATATACTTGCCAATTAAACCAATATTTACTGTAGATTTTGGATTTTTTAATTTACTTAAAAAGCCATTCCATTTTGTTAAATCTGGTTCTTTGTAATTGGTGATATTCAATTTTTTCATCACAATTAAATCAAGTTGTTCTTTTTGCATTAACAAAGGAACTTCATAAATAGTACTAGCATCACAAGATTCAATTACATTTCCAGGTTTTACATTACAGAACAATGCGATTTTGCGTTTGATATCATCATTTAAAGGATGTTCTGTTCTACAAACAATTACATCTGGATGCACTCCTGTTTCACTTAACATTCTTACACTATGTTGTGTTGGCTTAGTTTTTAATTCTTTAGCTGCACTCAAATATGGAATTAAAGTTAAATGCACAACCATCACATCTTCGGCAGGTAACTCCCATTGAATTTGTCTTACTGTTTCAATGAAAGGAGTACTCTCTATATCACCTACTGTACCTCCTATCTCAGTAATAACAACATCAAATTTTCCTTCTTGACCCAATAATAGCATTCTATGTTTAATCTCATCTGTGATATGAGGAACTACTTGTACAGTTTTACCCAAAAACTCACCAGCTCTTTCTTTATTAATAACAGTCTGATAAATACGACCAGTTGTGACATTATTTGCTTGAGAAGTTGGGGTATTTAAAAAACGCTCATAGTGACCTAGGTCTAAATCGGTTTCTGCACCATCTTCAGTCACATAACATTCTCCGTGCTCATATGGATTTAGAGTGCCTGGATCCACATTAATATAAGGATCAAATTTTTGAATGGTAGCAGTAATACCTCTTGCCTGTAATAATTTGGCTAATGAGGCTGCAATGATACCCTTTCCCAAACTACTTGTTACACCACCAGTTACAAAAATATACTTTGCCATAATTTTAAATGCGTCTAATATTGAAAAAGGAATTCCTGCAATAGTTAGCTATTGAGGATTACCCATTCAAAGGTTTTTTAATGTGACCGTCTTTTTTTTAGGAAAAATGCTTAGAGGTCATACAAAAATACGCGAAAAAAAATCCCTAAAAAAATCAAGCTAAAAGAACAAACAATAAATGTTTATAAGTGTTATATAAAAGTGAACATCTTAAATTAAAATTCAACAAAACACTATGAAAAAACTACTTTTTGGCCTAATTGTGGCCCTAATGGCCGGAAGCTTAATAAGTTGGAATTGGGCAAAAACTCAATTTTCACCTGTAAATAAAGCAGATGTGGTAGAATGTCTTAATATGGAAACCCAGCAAGCTTATAAATTAGAAGCTTCTACTCCAAAATTTGCATCCCTACACCCAGCACCTTTAGTGGTGAATCCTGAAAATTTATTGGGAAAAATGATCCAATTTGATGCTGCGGATGGTAAACAAGCAAGTGCTTACTTTATCCCAGCAAAAAAGCAAACTAAAAAATGGTTAATCGTAATTCAAGAGTGGTGGGGATTAAATGACCATATTAAATTAGAGTCTGATAAATATTACAGCGCTTTGGGTGATATGAATGTAATTGCGGTAGATATGTACGATGGTAAAGTTGCTGCTACTCCAGATAGCGCCATGAAATTAATGCGCGGTGCAGATATGGGAAGAATGGCTGCAATTATTCAAGGTGCTATTAAAAAAGCAGGTACTGATGCTTCAATATATA
Organism: uncultured Bacteroidota bacterium; assembly: GCA_903874055.1. GTDB lineage: Bacteria > Bacteroidota > Bacteroidia > Chitinophagales > Chitinophagaceae > Sediminibacterium. Next base: position 22,518 of record CAIQQR010000087.1, read on the forward strand.
GTGTAGGTTGGTGCTTTGGTGGTATGTGGAGTTTACAAACAGCCATTCTTGCAGGCCCTCAGGCAAAAGGAACGGTAATGTATTACGGTCGTCCTGAAACTAATATGGAAAAATTAAAATCAATCAAATGTGATATCATTGGATTCTTTGGAAATCAAGACCAAGCTCCATCACCTGCAATGGTGAATGAGTTTGAGAAAAATATGAAAGATGCTGGTAAAAATTTATCAGTAAATAGATATGAAGCCAACCATGGTTTTGCAAATCCAAGCAATCCTAGCTTTAATGCAACTGCAACAGCTGATGCTTATGCAAAAGCAATTGCATTTTTAAAAGCGCACTAATACTAAGAGCCCTTTAAAATAGAATTTCATTTGCCTCCGAGGCAAGAACCGGAGTCGGCTTCATGAAACTATTTTAAAGGGCTTCTTTTTGTACAGATGTAAAATACAATAGAGCCAAGGTTACATATCATTCTTAATCTTTCTGTAACTCGCAGTTAAACCACGAATCAAAGAAGAACTAAATCCTTGGTGCTCCATTTCATTTAGTCCTGCAATGGTACAGCCCATTGGCGTAGTTACTTTATCAATTTCTTGTTCTGGATGTGTGTTTTTCGTTAACAATAAATCTGCAGCGCCTTTCACGGTTTGTGCTGCAATTAAAGAAGCTTGAGCAGCACTAAATCCTATTTCAATTCCCCCTTGAATATTAGCACGAATATATCTTAATGCATATGCAGTTCCGCATGCACCTAAAACGGTAGCGGCATCCATTAATTTTTCATCAATGACAATACTTTTTCCTAATTGATTAAATAAAGTAGTTACGTATTCCACTTGATCTTTTGCTTTTGCATTTGCGCATATACAAGTCATACTTTGTTGAATAGAGATGGCCGTATTAGGCATGGCACGAAACAATGCAAAATCTACACTTAACATCTCTTCCATATCTTTAATCCACACTCCTGTAGCTACACTTATTATAGTATGTTTTTCAGCTTCTAATAAAGGTTTAATATCTGCAACAATATCTTTTATTTGAAATGGTTTTACCGCTAATATGACATACTGCGCCTCTTTTACTGCAGCTTGATTATCTGAAGTAATCGTAACCCCTTTATCTGCTAAGTGTTGGATGGACGCTAAATTTCTTTTGGTGATTGTGATTTGACTTGCTAGTACAAAACCACTTGCAATTAAACCCTCCGCTATGGAAGATCCTAAATTACCTCCACCAATAATGGCTATTTTATAATTGGACATATAAACTGAATTTGAAATGAATGAATGGTTTGAAAATCTGAAATAACTGATTAAATTTTATTTATGATTATAAGTTTATTAATATTTCCATGCAGCCGACTCCGGTTCCTGCCGCGGAGGCAAGTGGGAAGTATTATTAAACGAACTAAAATAAATTGTTAATCAAAATTTATTTTGAATTGAAAATTAATACCCCTTTGCGGGAACTAAATAATTAGCCACATAGTCCTTAACCCCATCCTCTAAACTACTAAATGGTTGATCGTAACCAGCGGCCAGTAATTTATGCATGTTTGCCTCGGTAAAATATTGATATTTATCTCTAATATCCAATGGCATGTCAATAAATTCAATATTGGGCTGTAAGCCTTGCGCGGTAAAAGTATTAGCAGCAAGGTCGTAAAAAGATCTCGCTTTTCCTGTTCCTAAATTATACAAACCATTTAATGAATTATCCCATTTAGATGCAAGCATTTTTTGCAACATCCAATAAATAACATTCACCACATCTTTCACATAAACAAAGTCACGCAATTGTTGTCCGTCCTCAAAACCTTCCTTATGACTCTTAAATAATTTCACCAACCCCGTTTCCTTAATTTGATTAAACGCGTGAAATATCACACTGGCCATACGTCCCTTATGTCCTTCATTGGGACCATATACATTAAAGAATTTTAAGCCCGCCCAATTTGGAGGTGTTGCCTCTTGAGCAATGGCCCATTTATCAAATTCATTTTTACTGATACCATATGGATTCAAAGGGGTTAATTTATCTAAAATGGTATGCGTATCATTATATCCATTCTCACCACCACCATAGGTTGCAGCAGAAGAAGCATAAATGAATGGAATTTGTTTTTCAGCTGCATAATTCCATAATGCTTTTGAATATTCAACATTCAATTCTTCATGAATCGCATAGTTAAATTCAGTGGTATCTGTTCTTGCACCCAAATGCACAATGGCATCAATGGTAAAATCTAAACTTGGAAGTTGTTCAATAAAAGATTGTCTTTCGATTACTTTTACAAATTTCTTTTGCTCCCAGTTTTTCCTTTTTGCTTCCACACCAAAATCATCCACCAATAGCAATTGATTCCATTCACGTTCATTAAAAAATTGAACGCAAACCGATCCAATAAAACCGGCTGTACCAGTTATGACGATGGTTGGTTGTTTTGACATTTTTGAAGTTGAATATTATTTAGCTAGTTGTTTTTCAATAGCTGTATCATAATCGTTTTTCCAGTCAGCAATTGAACCCCAATTTTCACCTTCAACTAATACTTCACTTGAAGTTACTTTTCCTAATACCGTAGTTTTAATACCATGCTTAGCAGCAGCGGCTTCAATTGCAGCAACACTTGCAGCGTCTACAGAAACCACCACTCTGCTTTGTGCCTCGCCTAACCAATAAGCATCTTTACGCAAATCACAGCCGTTTGATGAAACTTCAAATCCTTTATTATTAAAGAAAGCTGATTCTAACAATGTTACGATCAATCCTCCTTCACTAATATC
>CAIQQR010000088.1 GCA_903874055.1 uncultured Bacteroidota bacterium
TCTGATTTCAGCTCTTTGCCAAAACTCTCTTGCATCTGTACCTTGAAAAGGAACACTGTCTTTTTGTGACTGATGAATAAATATGCCAAATCGCTTTTTCATTACTTGGTCAGGACTCATAGGTACGGCCATTTCTATTTCTGAAATATCCCATTCCTGCCATGCTCCCTTATACAACCACACCCAACAATCTTTAACCCATTCATCTCCTGCAGCTTTTAAACGACGCATACTTTCAAATATAACTTCTAAACAAACTTTGTGGGTACCATGCGGATCAGCTAAATCACCAGCACAATAAATTTGATGTGGTTTTATTTTTCTAAGTAATTCCATGGTGATTTGAATGTCTTCTTCACCCATTGGTTTTTTATCAATGGCACCCGTTTCGTAAAAAGGAAGATTTAAGAAATGATAATTGTCTTCTGCAATTCCTACATATCTGCAAGTGGCTTTGGCTTCACATCTTCTTATCAATCCTTTTATTGCTCTAATTTCAGATGTGTCTAAATCGCCTGCTTTTTTACCACCTAAAAACGCGCGCGCTTCGGTTAAAATTTCATTGCTTTTTTTATTATCAATGCCAAACATATCTTCAAATCCAACTGCGAAATCTAAAAAGCGTGTAACAAATTCGTCAGTCACTGCAATGTTTCCACTCGTTTGATACCCAACATGTACATCATGTCCTTGATCGTGCAAACGCATAAATGTTCCACCCATGCTAATGATATCATCATCTGGGTGAGGGGAGAATATCATTACTTTTTTTGGATGTGGGGTACTACGTTCAGGATGTGCAGGAATCACTGCATTTGGTTTTCCACCTGGCCATCCAGTTATGGAATCACGTAACATGTAAAATACTTGCAAATTAATATCATACACCGATTCTTTTAATACCAATAAATCGGCTAAACTATTTTCTTTATAATCATCTGCAGTTAAACTCAATACGGTTTTATCTAGTTTCAAAGCCAGTTCAATCACCGCTTTTTTAATCATCTTTGGTGTCCAGTCATTTGCGCCTGTTAACCAAGGTGCTTTATTACGAGTTAATTCTGCAGCAGCATATTCGTCAATGATAAAAGTACAATCATCATGATTCTGTAAAACACTTGCTGGTATTTGTTCTGTAACATCTCCTTCTACTGCTTTAGCAACAATCTCTGCTTTATTTCCCCATGCTAATAAAACAATTTTCTTTGCCTTCATGATACTGCTTATACCTACAGTGATAGCAGTTCTTGGCACTTTATTCATATCATGCCACTCGTACAAGTTGGCCATTCTTGTTTGGTTGTCCAAATGAATAACTCTTGTTTTAGAATGGAAACTTGAACCTGGTTCATTAAATCCAATATGTCCATTTTTACCAATGCCTAAAATTTGCAAATCAATACCGCCAATTTTTTCAATGGTTTGTTCGTAAGCCAAACAACTTTCTTTTAATTCATCCTTATTCCATTCTGAATTGGGTAGATGAATATTTTTAGGATCTATATCAACAAGGTCGAATAAATGACGATGCATAAAACTCCAATAACTTTGATAAGCATTTCTAGGGATAGGATAGTACTCATCTAAATTAATGGTGATTACATTTTTAAAACTCAATCCTTCTTCCTTATGTAAACGAACTAATTCTTTGTACAATAAAATAGGAGTAGCGCCTGTTGCCATACCTAATACACAAGGTTGGTTTTGAGCTTGCTTCTCTCTAATTAATTTTGCAATTTGTGCTGCAAGTGCATTGGAACCCGCTGTTGGGTTCTTGTAAATTTTTACGGGTACTTTTTCAAATGATTCTAGCATGGCAATCGTGTAATTATTACATAATAAATATACAAAAAAAACGCTCCAAAAATTGGAGCGTTTTTAAATTAATCTACTTTATTAATCTTAATCATATTAGTAGGTAAATGCAATTGCACTGGTGTGCTTCCTGTATTTACAACGATATCATCTTTCTTAACAAAATTATTTTCTTTTAAAATCTGAATTTGATCCGTGATGATTTTATCCAAACTTTCTTCCTTGTCATAATAGAAAGCCTTTACGCCCCAGCTTAAACTTAATTGATTCACCAAGCTTTTTTCTTTAGTGAAAATAAATAATGGTGCTTTTGGACGGAAACTACTTAACATAAATGCGGTATAACCACTTTGTGTCATACCAACCAATCCTTGTGCATCTGAATCTTCGGCTAATTTACAAGCGTTGTAACATAATGCATCGCTAATAAAAGAAGGAGAGTGTGGTTGAGGTTTTAAATCCTCAGAGCGGTTATAATTGTAACCATATTGCTCCACTTCTGAAATAATTTTACGCATTGTTTCAATAACTAAAACTGGGAATTGACCTGTTGCAGTTTCGCCACTTAACATAACTGCATCAGCACCTTCAATTACGGCATTAGCAACGTCAGTAATTTCAGATCGGTTTGGTTTAACACGATCAATCATAGACTCCATCATTTGAGTAGCTACAATTACTGGTTTAGCTCTATGCAAACATTTTTTGATAATCTCTTTTTGTATCAAAGGAATTTTTTCTACTGGTAACTCAACTCCTAAATCACCACGAGCTACCATGATACCATCACTTGCAACAATAATGTCACGCAAATTTACAATAGCCTCTGGCATTTCAATTTTAGCAATGATTTTAGATTTACTATTATGTTTGTTTAAGATTTCTCTTAACATTTCAATATCAGCCACTCTTTTTACAAAGCTTAATGCAACCCAGTCTAATTCTTCTTTGATAATAAATTCAGCATCTATTAAATCTTTTTCTGTCAAGGCTGGTAATGAAATTTTTGTATCTGGTAAGTTTAATCCTTTTTTAGAAGAGATAATACCACCTAAGCTCACAGTAACTTTTACATCATTGTTGGCTTCTACACTTTTTACTTTTACTTCAATTTTACCATCATCAATCATAATGGTGTTGCCCACTACAACATCTCCAGCAAGGTTAGGATAGGAAACATAAATTTTTTCCATAGTTCCAACGCACTTTTCATTTGTCAATGTAAGCACATCACCCACCTTAACTTCTAAACGATTATTCTCAATTTCACCAACGCGTAATTTAGGTCCTTGAAGGTCACCTAAAATTGCTACTGATAAACCAAGCTCTTTATTAATTCCACGAATATTGTCAATGATTTTCTTTTTGTCCTCATGGCTTCCATGAGAAAAGTTTAAACGAAACACATTTACACCTGCAATTACTAATGCTTTTAATTGATCATAAGTTTCACATGCTGGACCAACTGTAGCAACTATCTTAGTTCTATGATGTATTTGCTTTAAATTTTGCTCGCTCATTTTATTATTGGGGTTATTTTTATTTTGTATTTATTGCTAAAATTAGCTAGCTAAGATTTTTACAATCTTTAACCATTCTTCAGAAATTTTTTGTTTTGCTTTTACAGCGTTATCTAATGGAGTATATTTCATTTTATTGTCTTCAATACCCACCATTACATTATGTGTACCATTTAATAAACATTCAACTGCATGATAGCCCATACGGCTTGCAATTAAGCGGTCTAAACAACTTGGTGCGCCACCTCTTTGAATATGACCTAAAATACAAACTCGAATATCTGCATTGGGTAATCTTTGTTTTAAGAAATCGCCTACTTGATTACCGCCTCCAAATTCATCACCCTCGGCAACAACAATTAAGTTTACTAATTTCTTTCTCTTTTCTTTTTCAGTCAATGCGCTTACTAAAGCTTCCATATCTGTCTTAGATTCTGGAATTAAAATGTTCTCCGCACCAGTGGCAATACCGCTATGTAAAGCGATATAACCAGCATCACGGCCCATCACTTCAACTACAAATAAACGGTCATGTGCATCTGCTGTATCTCTAATTTTATCAATGGCTTCAACAGCCGTATTTACTGCTGTATCAAATCCGATGGTAAAGTCACTTCCAGCAATATCTTTATCAATTGTGCCAGGTAAACCAATACAAGGAATATCAAACTCATTACTAAATTTTTGTGCCCCTTTAAAACTACCATCTCCACCTATGACAACGATCCCGTTAATGCCTCTTTTTTTAAGATTTTCGTAAGCAATTTGACGTCCCTCAGGAGTAAAAAAGTCTTTGCTTCTTGCTGTTTTTAATATAGTACCACCTCTTTGAATAATGTTGGCAACCGATTTTGAATCCATTTGAAAAATATCATCCTCAATCATTCCATTATACCCTCTAGTAACGCCAAATACTTCTAATCCGTGATAAATACCCGTTCTCACAACAGCCCTAACAGCTGCATTCATGCCAGGAGCATCTCCTCCAGATGTTAAAACGGCAATTTTGTTTACTTTTTTGTTTGACATACTTTAATCAATTATACTTTAATGTATTGATTTACAATGGAAAACCAACTTACTAACGTCAAGATGGAGCCCCAAATTTAATCAATTGCAACCAATTATCAACGATATCGATATAGATGTGGGTATTTTTCTCAAAAAACCCAATCATTTGTTAGTTTATTGAGTAAATTCATAAAAATTTATAATATGCCAAAATTAAACAAATCATTCTTGGCAGTATTGTTTTTATACTGTGTTCAATTTAGTGTAAATGCACAGGACAATGCTGGGTACCAAGTTCCTCCTAAAGTAATTGCCGATTTATTATTAGCGCCACCAACACCTGGTGTAACTGTAAATGGTAACGCAAATTATATGTTAATCTTAGAGCGAAATTCTTATCCAACAGTCGAAGAATTAGGACAGCCTGAATTGAAAATTGCAGGTTTAAGAATTAACCCAATAAATGCTTCCCTTACAAGACAAACTTATATTAATCATATTATTGTTAAGCAGGTTGGGTCAGGTAAAGTGCTTGATATTAAAGGGTTACCCAATAATTTATCAGCATTAAGTCCCACTTGGAATCCTGCTGAAAATAAAGTAGCATTTTTTAATGTTTTATCAAATAGAGTGGATGTTTATGTAATAGATATTGCTGCGCTAACTTGTAAAAAAATGAATGCAGCTGCTGCAAATATCGTTTTAGGAAATACGTTGGTATGGTTAGATAATGCAAACATTATGTATAAAACAAATGTGAATGATCCTGCTAAAGTTGCAAAGAAACCAATTACACCTAAAGGCCCAACAATTCAAGAGAATTTGGGTAAAGTTGCCCCTAGTGTTACTTATCAGGATTTAATTAAATCCCCATTTGACGAATATTTATTTGAATATTTTACAACTGTTCAATTGGTTAAAAATAACAATGGGGTAGAAACTAAATTAGGTAAGCCAAGTATTTTATCAAGCATTTCAGTTTCACCAGATAAACAATATTTTTTAACAAAGACTTTAAATAAACCTTTCTCTTATTTGGTGCCAGCGTATGGTTTTGCTTCGACAGTCGCTATCACAGACACTAAAGGAAATTTAGTATATAGCTTAGCTAATTTACCTTCTGCAGAGAATACACCTTCGGGTTACGACAATGTTCAAAATATTCCAAGATCCTTTGATTGGAGAAATGATGCAGCCGCAACTATTACTTATGCAATGCCTTTGGATAGTGGTTTAATAAAAAAGAAAGTACCTTATCATGATGTAGTTTTTGCAATTGCAGCCCCTTTTAAAGGAGAAGCTAAAGAACTTTTTAAAACCGAAACAAGATATAGCAGAACTACTTGGGGCAATGATGAAATTGCTTTAGTTGCTGAACAACAAAGATCAAAGCAACAATATAAAGTGAGTATTTATAATGCTCAAAAAGGATCACTTACTAAATTATACGAAGGAAATACAACTGACGCCTACAATAATCCAGGGAATGCTGTTACTGAGAAAAATAAATATGGCGAAGAAGTAATTGCTTTATTAAAAGATGGTCAAACCATTTTGTTCAATAATACTACCGGTGCTTCTGATAAAGGAGACCTTCCTTACTTAGCAAAATTCAATTTACAAACAAAACAAAAAGAAATTATTTGGCGTAGTGCTGAAAATTGTTTTGAATATGTTGCTGATATTTTAGATGTAAACAATTTAAAAGTAATTACACGCAAAGAAACTGAAACCGATGTGCCAAATTATTTTATAAGAGAAGGCATCACGTTAGCGCATAACACTCAAATTACTCAGTTTGCAAATCCTTATACAGCAATGAATGGAGTGACTAAAGAAAAAATAAAGTATAAGCGTAAAGATGGCATTGATTTAACCGGTGACTTGTATTTGCCTAAAGGATATGATAAAACAAAAGATGGCCCTTTACCAACATTAATTTGGGCTTATCCAAGAGAATTCACAAGTGCAGCAGATGCTAGTCAAGTAAGAGGTAATCAACATAAGTTTACCCTGCTTTCATGGGGCTCTCCTGTATTTTATGTAACACAGGGTTATGCCATTTTAGATAATGCTGAAATGCCAATTGTCGCAACTGCTCCTGATAAAAAACCGAATGATGATTTTGTAAATCAATTAGGATTAAATGCGTCTGCTGCAATTGATAAGTTAGTTGAAATGGGAGTGGGGGATAGAAATAGAATGGCAGTAGGAGGGCATAGTTACGGCGCATTTATGACTGCCAATTTATTAGCACATACTAATTTATTTAAAACAGGAATTGCACGTAGTGGAGCATATAACAGAACCTTAACCCCATTTGGATTCCAAAATGAAGAGCGCACTTTTTGGCAAGCTCCTCAATTGTATATGGAGATGAGTCCATTTGCATATGCAGATAAAATTAAAGCACCTTTATTAATGACGCATGGTGAAGCCGATGATAATACGGGAACTTTCCCAATTAATAGCGAGCGTTTATATGCTGCGATTAAAGGTCATGGCGGAACGGTTCGTTTTGTTTACTTGCCTTATGAGGCGCATGGATACAAAGGGAAAGAAAATTTATTGCACTTATTGTATGAGCAAGGTCGCTGGTTGGATAAGTATTTGAAATAATCTTTTTTTTTAGAAAATCTAAAAAAGATTATTTCAAATACTTATTTGTCTATTTGATTTTACTAATTTAACCTAAAAAGGGGTTCATCTTTGCAGATGACCCCTTTTTATATTTTTAAAATATATCTAAAAAAGATTATTTCAAATACTTATTTGTCTATTTGATTTTACTAATTTAACCTAAAAAGGGGTTCATCTTTGCA
>CAIQQR010000089.1 GCA_903874055.1 uncultured Bacteroidota bacterium
CAATACAGTATATAATGTTTGTATTAATTGATGAATGCCTGTAACTTCCGTTGCATGCAAACCTCCATCAATCCACACTACCGACTTCCCCTCTTTTGATAATTGCTTTGCTTCGGCATCTGAAAGATTTTCAGCGCGCGCTAATTTTTGTGAGATAGATTTGTATTTAGCAAGCTGTCTGATATTACTTGGGTCAGACACAATCATCATATATTGATTACGACCTTCTTCGGTTTTACCAATTACTTGCAACTTAACTTTATTAGAAGCTGCTGCCACTTTTTTGAAATAAGCTTCAGTTTGGGTAAAGGTTGCTAAATGATAATTATCTCCAATATTAAAACCAAAATGTTCTTTAGGAGTAGGAATGGACTGAGCATTTAATTGAATACCGGTCAATGCCAACAATAAAAAGCAAAACAAGAGTTTACGCATATTTTAAATTTTGAAGTAAGTTAAAGAAAATGCCCTTACTTTTTTTATAAAAAATATACTTTTACAGCAATGGGTTAAAAATATTGAAAATGAGTGCCTCCTATTAATTCAATACAATTGATGTTTGCTTTTTAAAGGAATGTTGAGGGGATAGAAACTGTGGCGGATAAGTATTGATGATTTGTTGAATGCTGCTTAACAAATTGAATGAATTGCCATAAACATATTTATGTTTTCTTTTCATATTTTGGGAAAGCGCAGTAGCAGCAATTTTTGCAATCGGACCCGCTGTTGGAATATGACCGTACACAATTGAATTGTTTTCCTTTTTGGTGATGGCATATGTTTCTCTATATAAATCAATAATTGCATTAGGTTTAAAACGAATTAAATTATATAAATGAATGATATCCAATTGTAGCCAGATGATATTTTGATATCCATTTTTACTAAGCGCTCCATTATTTAAATAAGGCTGCTCCTGAAATTGATCATCTTGTAATTGAGGCGCTGTAGCAAGGATTCCCTCAAATGGAAATTGCAAAATAACTTGTATTGAACTTGAAGAAATTTTGATTTGTGCCTCAAAAGATTGGTTCAAATAGGTAAACTTAAGCTGACCCTTTATAACATCTTTTGTATTTGACTTTATAATTAAATCAAAATCTGCTGAAGGATTAGATACGGATGTAAAATGGGGAGTTAGGGGGGTAGAATGCTGTAAAAACATAGTTTTTTTATTTTGACATGAAAGACCTCATCGATTTTACCACCGCGGAGTTAAACTCTCTCGGTTGGTACCCACTAAAGGGTTCTTGATGATGGAACAAAGGTAGGATATTGGATGTTTCCAACCAAAAAAAGGCCGGTAAAATACCGGCCCTATTCATTTAATCAATTAAATTATAAAAATTAATAAACTGTTAAGCATAATCATTAAAATCATCCTCCTCAAAACTCATTGAGCCCAGGTTCATCATACTACCCATTAAATCTTTAAACTCAATCTTGCCATCAATCATCTTTTTACTGATTAATGAATAAGCTGAAAGACCATGCAATACAAACTCCATTAATAAAGCTGCTTGTTTATCATCTGCTTGCGGAAAATGTTTTTTCACTATTCCGAATAAACCGTCCACTTTATACAATGCAAGTATTTTTTCATCATCCTTCATATCCAATAATAAATCTAAATGATTTCCAGCATCAAACCATTTTGTGATTAATGCATAAGGATTTTCAGGTTGCTTTGCTTCAGCAGATTGTGCTGCAGATTTTTTTACAGGTTTCTTTTTCTTTAATTCATCTGGATTAGGAAAATAAGAAACAAATAAAGTGCGGATAGATTTATTTAATAAATTCAATGCAACTTCATAAGGTCCTTCTTGTTCACCCTCATATACTAATTCAATTTTTCCAGTAATTGCAGGAATGATTCCAGACAAATCACTAATCCAAATTTGAGTATGTTTTTCATTATGAATAATGGCTCTTCTTTCTGCACTACTCACAGCAGCCTCATACGCAGCAATGGTTAGACGCGCACTCACGCCACTTTTTTTATCAACAAATTCATTGGTTCTTGCTTCAAATGAAACCTGCTCAATTAATCTTTTTACTAAATCACTTACTTCAACTTTATCTTTTTGTGCTGGTAAAATATTCGCCTCTTGTTCGGTAATTGCCAAAGAAGTTTCAATACTTTTTGGATAGTGTGTTAATATTTGACTTTCAATTCTATCTTTTAACGGAGTAACAATGCTTCCTCTATTCGTGTAGTCTTCTGGGTTAGCTGTAAATACAAATAAAATATCTAATGGCATGCGCAACTTAAATCCTCTTATTTGAATATCGCCTTCTTGTAAAATATTAAATAAGGATACTTGAATTCTTGCCTGTAAATCGGGCAATTCATTAATTACAAATATGCCTCTATTGCTTCTTGGAATAATACCATAGTGAATAACTTTTTCATCCGCAAAACTCAATTTTAAATTGGCAGCTTTAATAGGATCAATGTCTCCAATCAAATCTGAAACACTTACATCGGGCGTTGCTAATTTTTCTCCATAACGTGCACTCTTGTGCACCCAATGAATTGGGGTGTTATCGCCATGTTCCGCAATGAGGTCAACCGCAAACCTACTAAGGGGTTGCAAAGGATCATCATTTACTTCCGAACCTGCTACTGTTGGGATATATTCATCTAGTAGATCTACCATTTGACGCGCCATTCTCGTTTTAGCCTGTCCACGCAATCCTAAAAACAAAATATTGTGTCTACTTAATAAAGCTCTTTCTACATCAGGGATAACGGTATCCTCATAACCTAAGATTCCCTCAAATGCGTTTTCTTTATTTTGAATACTAGCAATTAAATTATCACGCACTTCATCTTTGATGGATTTAGGTTGGTAACCCGATTTTTTTAATTGACCTAGTGTTAGGATTTTTGAAATATCTATTTTCTTACTCATAATTAATATACAGTTTTTCTTTTGCCACTTTCAAAATCATTAAATATAAAACTACCTAAATTGTCAAGTGAAGCAAAATAGGCTTTGCCATTATTCATCTCGGTAAACTCTTCTACAAATTTTTGTAAATAAGGATCTGATGCAATCATGAATGTAGTAATGGGGATTTTTAATTTCTTGCATTGTGCAGCCAGGTTAATACAACGATTCACTACTTTTCGATCTAAACCAAAACTATTTTTATAATACTTACCGCCAATTTTTAAACAAGTGGGTTTGCCATCGGTAATCATAAATATCTGCTTGTTTGCTGTTTTGCGTTTGCGCAATATATCCATGGCTAATTCAAGCCCAGCAACAGTATTAGTATGATACGGTCCTACTTGTAAATAAGGAAGATCTTTAATTTCTACCTGCCATGCATCATTTCCAAACACTACAATATCAATGGTATCTTTTGGATATTTTTTTGTGATTAATTCACATAATGCCATCGCCACTTTTTTAGCCGGCGTGATTCTATCCTCTCCATATAAAATCATGGAATGAGAAATGTCAATCATTAATACCGTAGAAGTTTGTGTTTTAAAATCAGCCTCTCTAATCACTAAATCATCCTCATGCATGGAGAATGTATCAACGCCTCGGTTAATTTGTGCGTTTTTAATACTCTCTGTAAAATCAATCTGCTCCATTAAATCTCCAAACTGGAAGGATCTGGTATCAGAATTAATATCTCCACTAGGTCCGGCTTTTGTGGTACTATGATTTCCTTGTTTCGCTTTTTTAAGTTTGCCGAAAATTTCTTCTAAACTTTTTTGACGAATGGTTTGTTCTGTTTTTGCCGTAATCGCAAATTTTCCGTCCTGAGGATTTTCTTTTAAATAACCATTTTGTTTTAAATCCTCAATAAAGTCACCCACTCCATATTCATCATCTGTAAATTTATGGGTTCGATCCAACTGGTTCATCCAATCCAAAGCTTCACTAGCATCCCCACTCGTATAGTTGAGCAACTGCGTGAAAATATCAAGCATTTGCTCAAACTTTGTCTTTGAGTTTTCTCCTGGAATAAAATTTACAAAACGATGCCCTATCATAGTTATGCAAGTTAACAAAATACAAGGCACAAGGTTTAAAGAATATGATAGAACTAGCCCATATTCCGTAATTAATAAACGCAAGAAAGGGGCACCCAGTGAAGTTGCCCCTTTCTTATACTTAAATTAATCCTACTTGCTCACTTTTCGAAGACTATCCGCTTTTTGGTCTAATATTTGAATAGATGCATCTAACCCTAGCACTTCATGATAGATAAAAAAGGGAAGAATCAAAAACACAATCCCCAACAATAAAAATAGCGCTGCGGGATACCAATAGTATTTATTGGTTTTTAAAAAATACGTCCTGGCTGTAATTAAAAGTATGGCCGCAAATATCCAAAAAATAAAACCCATTAAAAAAAAGTGAAGTGTATACTCAACTGTCCCTGTTTTAAAGGTCGATAATGGTTGCAGATTGTATAATTGAACTAGCAATAACACAATTAATGTTAAATACACATACTTTTTAGGAAAAGGGGAGACGTTCATTGTTGGGGTTGGGTTGGTTTCATTCATATTTAAGGATTTAATTAATGACCGTTTCTTCTTAATACGCAGGCTTTATAGTCTAGAGTACATGTATATAAATCAGACGAAAACATTTGTCTAGCTATGACAAGCCCAAAATATGAACCAATAGATACGCCCACTGAGGCTCCAGCAACAGTGCCCACTACAGGAACCAAGGATGCAATACCTGCACCTGTTATACCCGCGCCGGTTGCCAACGATGCACCTATATTAACCGAGTTGCCTAAAAAGTTCTTGGCTGCTTTTTGATTGCAGCTTACATATTCTAAACAACAAGCATCTGTACAACCTCCGCCACCAGCGTCAACATCTTCTAAATCCATTTCGGCAAAAAACTGAAAAGCTGGAGGTGCAGGATTCAATACATAATCATCATACATGCTACTTGACTTTATTTTATTAGCATTATTCTTTACCGAATCCATTTTATTTTTTGCGTAAAAGGATCTTGCTTTTAAAAATAATTGTGCCTGTTCCGTAGTGTAACCAGCATTAGTAGAAAAATATTTTTGTTTTATCAAATTGGTGTTTATTAAAATTTGATCCGAAAAATATTTAAGTTCTTCTATAGAATTTAATTTATAAAAATTAGCCAGCTGTTGTTGTATAATCAAACTATTGGGACTACCATTTAGTTTTTCAAATAACAATTTACCGGAGCTAACAATTTCTTCAGTTGTTCTTTGATCATTAAAGACCAGTTGTAAATAATGTGGGTCGAAATGATTTAAGGCGTCGTACAAACCAATAAATGCAGGATCTCCTGCCAACTGTTTAGGATCAGACACTGAAACTGTATAAGCAGTTGTTGCATCTAAGGACTTGGTACAACTATAAAAAAAGGCAATTCCGATAACAAAGAGCATGCTAGTTGCGATGATTCTTTTATTCATATTATTTTGATTTACACTTGAGCTGAATTACTCAAGCATTAAAACCAAAATAGGAATCATGTGAATTACAATAGAGCGTATTTACACTTTCGATTCTATTCAATATTTTAATCAAATTCCTAGCATGTTAAAACTAATCTAACTTTAACGATAAAAACAAAAAGTCATATTTGAAAGTTTTCTCAATTTTAAGTGTAGACACGAGAATATTTTCTTAATTTCAAATCATCAAGCCTATACCATTGAAAAAATATTTTATACTTTCTTGTTTTATATTATTCTGCATCACTTTAAATGCGCAGGATGATAATGATAATAATTACACCATTGAATCTTTTTTATTTAATTGGAATCACCCCGCAAACAATACTGCAAAAGTGATGGACAATACCGACCAAATGATAGTGGTATTTAGAGAGCGTTTTCAAGATATTAAAGTAGCGGGTGTCGAAAAAGAAAATGGAGTTTGGAAATTAAAATTTGCTCCTGTGAAAGCAAGCATTGGCCGCAACGGTCTTATATATGAGATGGCAAAAAAAGAAGGAGATGGTTGTACTCCGGTTGGATTTTTTGAACTTGGCAAATTATTTAGTTACGAATCAAGTATAAAATCAAATCTACCTTTTACACAAACTACTTCCGAGGACAAATGGATTGATGACCCAACTTCGGACGATTATAACAAATATATAAGAGGCACTACAACAGCTAAGTCATTTGAAAACTTATTATTAAAAAATATTTATTATAAATATTGCATGGTAATAGAATATAACACTCATCCTGTTGTCAAAGGAAAAGGAAGTGCTATTTTCTTTCATGTTGCCGATGAAAAATATTCCCCTACGGCAGGCTGCGTTGCTATTGCCGAATCGGATATGTTACCTTATTTAAATTGGCTACAGCCTAATAAAAGAAAAGCTATTTGGATTATTGCAGATGAGGAAGACGAAGATTAAATTATTATAAATAGAGATACACCCTACCTAAATCACTTAAAAAATAAATATGAAAAAGATTTTCATTTTGTTATTGGCAACTTCCATTGTACAAACCAAGTTTACAAACAATTTACTTGCTCAAACACAAAATATAAGCAGTCAACAAATTGACTCCTTAACCGAATTGGTTTTGAAAACTTTTAATGTGCCCGGCATTGCGGTTGGCGTGGTAAAAGACGGAAAATTAATTCATGCAAAAGGGTACGGTGTAACCAATTTAAATACTGGAAAAAAAGTTGATGAAAATACGCTGTTTGGTATTGCCTCCAACAGCAAAGCTATGACTGCTGCTGCATTGGGCATCTTAGTAGAAGAAGGAAAAATTAAATGGGACGATAGAGTAACAGATTATATTCCTGAATTTAAAATGTATGATCCGTATGTTACAGATGCGTTTACAATACGTGATTTATTAACCCACCGAAGTGGTCTAGGTTTGGGTGCAGGCGATTTAATGATGTTTCCTGATGGAAGTGATTTTACTAAAAAAGATATTATACATAATTTAAGGTATCTAAAGCCGGTTTCTGCTTTTAGAACAAAGTATGATTATGATAATAATTTATACATTGTTGCAGGTGAAGTGGTTGCAAGAGCAAGTGGAAAAAGTTGGGAGGACTTTGTGGAACAAAGATTAATGCGTCCATTAGGCATGACTAAAACAGCAGCCTCTTTATATCGTTTAAAAGATAAAACCAATGCAGTTAGACCACACGCACCAGTGGATGGAAAATTACAAGTATTAGATATTGATTGGAGCGAAACTGCGAATGCGGCAGGTGGCATTTGGAGTAATATCAGTGATTGGAGCAAATGGGTAATTGTTCAAATGAATCATGGAAAATATGGCGATAGTTTACAGCATAAAATATTTACCGACGACACACACGAAGAAACTTGGAGCGCACAAACTATTATCAATGCAAAAGCTACAGCCCCCTACAATAACCATTTTGCAGCTTATGGTCTAGGTTGGTTTTTAAGTGATGTCAAAGGATATAAACAAGTAACACATACAGGAGGACTTGCAGGAATGGTGACACAGGTGGTGATGTTTCCTGAATTAAATTTAGGCATTATTGTATTTACCAATCAACAAGTGGGCGCAGCATTTAGTGCAATTAGTAATACCATTAAGGATAGTTATATTGGAGTTAGTGGATATGATTGGGTTAAAATAATGCATGATAAAGTAGAGGGTGGCGAGGAAGAAGCCAAAAAAATAAATGAAGCGGTTGAGAAAAGCATTAAAGATGAACAAGCAAAATCAAGTGGAAAATTTAATGTAGCACCCTATTTAGGTACTTATAGAGATACCTGGTTTGGCGATATGGTAGTGAGCTCAAATAATGATAAGGCATGGTTAACAAGCAAAAAATCGCCAAAATTAAAAGGAGAGTTATTCCCTTACAAAGGAAATACTTTAATTGTAAGATGGCTTGATCGTACCATGGACGCCGATGCTTATGTGATGTTTACAACAGATATGGAGGGAAAACCATCTGGTATGACCCTAAAAGCAATATCACCTTTAACCGATTTCAGTTTTGATTTTCAAGACTTAGATTTAAAGAAAGTGAAATAAAGTATCTTGAAAATTTATATTATGTATCTTTTCAGACAATTACAAATCATCAAAAAGAAATAACCATGTCAACACAAAATTATAAAAACCATCCTCAATTGGTACCTGGTTTTCACTTTGTAACTTTTGGATTACTATTCGCCCTTTTAGGAGGTTCTATTAATTATTTTTTAAGAGCTACTCCAGAAAATAAATATCTTGCTTCCTTGGTAATATTAGTTACCATTATATTGGTTTTATTAGCATGGTTTGCAAGAGGTTTTGCTTTAAAGGCACAGGATAGAGCAATACGTGCCGAAGAGTCACTACGTTATTTTATTATAACAGGTAAAGCTTTACCAAGCAATTTAACCATTGGACAAATTATTGCTTTACGTTTTGCAAGTGATGCTGAATACCTTTCACTTATAGAAAAAACAATCAAAGAAAATTTAAGTCCAAAAGAAATTAAATTATCAATTCAAGATTGGAAAGGAGATTATCACCGAGTGTAAACTATGCATATATTAAATTAATGTCAAAGATTAATTCATTTATATCAAAGCCCTGCAAATCTTGTGGGGCTTTTACATTTTTACAATAGACTTTATAAATACTTTCGTTTCGTTTTGTAATCTTAAATAATATACACCGGGAATTAAACCATTACCATAAAGACTAAAACTATTCATGCCGGCATAATTATAATTTGCTTCAACCAACACGCATAAAACAGTACCGGCACCATCTAGGAGTTGTAATAAAGTATGCCCTCCATTTGTTTTAAATTCAATTTTCGTAAAATTAGAAAATGGATTTGGATAATTATATATAAGTGCATCTTTGGCAAAAGTAGAATCCTTCTGATTAACGCCACATACACTTGCATTGATCAATGGAAGGATTGGATATTGCTTCGTTAAAATTTGTGTTTCGCCCGTATCTGATACACAGAACCAGTTTTGCAAAATGGTGGCGTAAATTGTTCTAAAATCGTACTGATAAGGCACGTTGTCATTGACTGTAGCGCTTGCAGGAATGGTTGGATTATTGCCAAAAACGCCACCTCGAACATTTTTCCCAAATAAAAATAATGGTGCTGCTGATCCATGATCGGTACCCCCACTTGCATTTGATTTTATACGGCGACCAAATTCAGAATAAGTCATACCTATTACTCGGTCTTCTATTTCTAATCCTTTTAAATCAGATTGAAATGTAGCAACTGCATCAGATAATACTTTTAATAAATTGGCATGTGTTCCCGTCGTAGTATCACTAGCAACTACTTGGCCTGAGTGCGTATCAAATCCACCATAATTTACCATGTATACCTTGGTTTGCAAGCCCCCTTTTATAAGTCTTGCAACAATTTTAAGTTGATTCGCTAAACTATTGTTAGGATAGGCAACTTGTTGGGTTACCCTGTCAGATGCATTTTTTATACGTGTAGTATATAAATTAGTTTGCTTTGCAATTCCTCTTAAAAAACTTAATTCATAACCAGAATTGGTATTGGATACAGTTGCATTGGTGCCGTCTATTAAATTATAAAACGAGCTTGGATCCGAAACACTTAATGCCATATTTACAGAGGGTCCTTGACAGGTAAGTGTTGATAAGGAACCAATTTGTATGGCCAATGGGTCAGGATTTTCGGGCGAAGGATAGGCATCAGGATAGCCGGGAAATTCATAATTTAAAAATCTTCCAGCCCATCCTGTATTTAAATATTCATTGCTATCAGATCCTGACATCCAAATATCAGTAGCTCTAAAATGGGAAAAGCTAGGCTGGGGGTATCCAACAGATTGAACAATATTTAGTTTTCCATCCGAAAATAAATTTTGCATCGCCGTCATTGCAGGATGTATGCCTGTTGCATTATTACCGGTTAAGCCTAGTACTTTATTTTCTGGTATAGCAATGTTGGATCTTGCATTTTGATAATTGCTGTATTCACTTAATGGAATAACGGTATTCAATCCGTCATTACCACCACTTAATTGTATAATCACCAAAACCTTGTCTGTTGTTGAGGTTGCCAACATTGCAGTATTCAGTAATGGGT
Source organism: uncultured Bacteroidota bacterium (assembly GCA_903874055.1). Taxonomy (GTDB): domain Bacteria; phylum Bacteroidota; class Bacteroidia; order Chitinophagales; family Chitinophagaceae; genus Sediminibacterium. Next base: position 10,079 of record CAIQQR010000089.1, read on the forward strand.
GGTCTTGTAATATATGAATTGCATTTCCACCAATCATGGTGGGTGCTAAGAAAGCCAAACTATTTCGTATAAAATTTCTTCTTTCCATTTTATTGTAATTGATAGTCTGGTAAATTCATAATATATTTCAACAAGGCCTTAAGTCGCGTATTCACAATATTAAAATTGATCGTAGTTGATGTTGTAATGTATAAATTCCAAGCATCGGTCCAATAATAATCACTTGTTTGACCTGTTAAAAGCAATTGTATTTTTAATGTTGTTTTTAAGGAAGAATCAATATCTGTAGAAACTAAAAACGCAAAAAGACTATCTATTAATAAGTTTGGATCTGCCGGATTCGTACATACATTTTTTGCAAACTGTATCGTATTGACAATAATTTTACTACTTGCTTTTGTATAACCAGTTTCAATCATTAAATCGGTAAACTTATTTCTTTTAGGAAGGGTATCCGCATTAATCCAAAGTTCATTGTAATCAGGCGCTTGATAATATGCTGGCCAGCCTGCAACATTAGGAGGATCAACCGGACTTTGATTCATTCCATTTAGTTGAGCAACCATATTGTTGTATAAAGAATAAGCGTCCAAATAATTTACAGCAGTATCAGGAAAAGCGATTTCATATTGTCTTAAAAAACCCACTACATGATCAACTGGACTTTTAATTTGGCAACCAATATATAAAGAATCATAAAAATGTTCACTCTGTAACAATAATTTTAAAACTGGTTTTATTTCAAAATTATTTGCAATAAAAGTATTTGCTAGTGGTGTGATAATATTATTTTCAACATTATCATCAATATAATAGTATACAAAATAGCGGTATAATTTTCGGCAGATAAACTTTGCCACTTCTGATTTTTGAAAAATCATATTTAACAAATCATCTGTCTCTAATGCACCATTTGCACCTGTTCTTCCTGCAATAACGGTATTATTATAAAAAGCAGAAAATGTTTTGTTGGTAGTATCATGACGAGTGCTATCAAAGACCGCATTAAATGAGGCATCAATTTTCCAGCCTGTTAATGTCTTTGCTGCGTTTTTTACATCATCCTCGCTATACTTGGCGCCACCTTCCTTTCCAACAGTGAATAATTCTTGTAATTCACGGCCATAGTTTTCATCCGGCGCCGTTTTAGTACTTAAATATCCATTCAAATACCTTAGCATGCCGGGGTCGGTAGTAACAGCACGAACCATCTGTTTAAAATTTCCTACACAATTAGTTCTAAAAATTTGATGATGATTGTAAGTCATGGTTGCATACACAATGGTATCCGCTTCGGTCCCAAAATGATTACTCCAAAACAATGTCAATTTTTCTCTGATATTTTTTTCTTGATTTACCCAAATACTTAACAACCACTTTTTGTAGTTACTTGTTCTATAACTATTTGTAGTCCCATCTAATGAAACATCATTCACCCATGTTTTTCCAATGGGAATAATTGGATCTGTGTAGTTAGTGGTATTGTAGTCGTTAACAGGAGGCAACGGAAGTATTGCCGGAATATTTAAAAGCTCATCTACGCTAGCCACTAAACCCTTACTGTTAAAATAGTTGATGTCTGCTACTTTTGCACCAAACATGGTCCGATTTAATAAATGTTTTGTTTGCAAAGCAAGCCAAGGGCCTGAATAGGTATTTAAACCTAATTTGCTGGACTGGGGGGAATTTGGCATTCAGCTTAGATTTGTATCTAAATTTAAAAAAAATATAGATACACCACATTAAGCCTTTTAAATATATGTAAAAAAATTGAAACCCTATTTATTTGCCTCCACTAATTGCATACACAGCAAAACTTGCCAACCAATGCTCTCCACCATAATTGCCAGAAGCAACGGTACTTAAACTTTGATTTAATTGCTTGGTGGATGCGGCTAATAACAATTTTCGACGAGGATCGTTTTTGGAAAGAGCATGCGCAATGCCAGACATGCACCAACTACGGCTAAAGCACAAGCCGTCTAAATGTACAATTTGCAAATCGGTTCTATCTGAAACATGCGGAAGCTCGGTTAAATGAATGAATGCTTTATTTGACAACCAACCCGAAAGCCATTGTTGGTATTCATTGTTATTTAAAACCTTACGCATTAAATCAGCTTCCATTAAAGAAGGCGAGAAAAAGTCCGCACCATCTGGTTCCCAAATAGTAGGCGCATTTTTATCTTTTAAAAATAATTGTTTGGCAGAAGCGATGATTGCATTTTCAAATTTCACATTTTTTGTAGCACGGGCGTAATCTAAAGCAAAAGATAAACCAAAAGCAGTGTTACCGTGCATTCCAGAACGATTTGCATAGGTTTGCTTTGGTAAATACACATTCCAAATTTTAATAATGGTATCGCATAGTGGTTTCAATGCCTTACTCCATTGCTTTGCATCAGGATCATTATAATCCAATAATTCCTGTTGTAATTTTAATACCCAAGCCCAGCCGTATGTTCTTTCAAAACTTCTGTTTAAAGAAGCTTTAAAATAATCAGTTTCAATTTGAAGATTTTTTTGCGTTAAGGTAGTGTTCAACACTTTCCTTATGTCCCCCTGCTCTTTCAATTTTGGAAATTGTTTTAACAATCTCACTAACATCCAATGACCATGTACACTACTATGCCAATCAAAACAACCATAAAAACTAGGATGTTGTTGAATAGGAGTAAGCATTTGATCACTATCAGCAATAGCTGTATGATTGATTTTATTGGGATATTGTTGAAGAATACACTTCATTGGAAGCGATGCTAAATGAGATGCACCCTGAGCCGTAAGTGTAAATTGGGTACTATCGGAATTAGATGTAAAGAATTGTATTTTTTCTTGGGCATTAAGCTTTATGATTACAAAGAAGAGAACTATTAAAAGGTATTTTTTCATAAATATATTTACTTACAAAGTACAAAAATCTAATGAAATCATCGATTGTTTTAATGGATTGGATACAAATACAATTGTAGCAGATAGTACCGCTCATTAGTATTTTCTATAAAATTTATCCTAACTTCATAATACAAAAACCGAATATTATGCTTCAAAATGTAATTATCTCAATTTGGATATTGTGCGCTATTTATTGTTTGTATAAACTTTTCAAGCGCTCTAAGTTGTCTTCTCATGACGGCGTTATTGGATATTCACCAGGTTTAGAAGTATTGATGGTAATCATGATTGGCCCAGTATTGGCAATTATTGATATATCACTAACCTGGATTAGAATATATAAAGAAGCCGAAGAAGCAAGAAGAAGAGTAGAAAAAAAACAAGATTAAATGAAAAGCGCCTTGAATATCAAGGCGCTTTTTTCTTTTTATTTAGAAGCGGGTATTTTCATTATAGTGGTGATCAATTGAACCAAACTTTGCATATCGTTAAAGTCCATTACCTCAATTGGGGAGTGAGAGTATCTACCTGGCCAAGATATGGGAACCGAAGGAATTCCATAGCTTAAAAATCCTTGTCCGTCAGTTCCCCCAACCGTCATTCCATATTGTACCTTTACTCCATTTTTGGTTGCAAGGGATTGCAAATTTTTTAAGTTATCTCTATTTACAAAATTGATACTTTCAAGTACGCGAATAATTGCACCATTACCCAAAGGACAAAATCCAAAAATTTTAGATTCCATAGGAGCATCCGATGAAACATAGGTATCAATAGGATAACCAATACTTACATCTTGTAAATATTTTTCAGCGTAGGTAGAACCCACTAAACCTGTTTCTTCCCCAGTTGACCAAACAAAAGTTACTTTATAAGGTAGCGCATCGGGATTTATATTATCTAATGCCAATAATAAAGCGGCACAGCCCACCCTGTCATCAAAGCCTCGCGCAGTGGCTTTTGATTC
>CAIQQR010000090.1 GCA_903874055.1 uncultured Bacteroidota bacterium
CTGCCTACTAACTTAGTATACCAAGCCCAATCATATTCGGTGTCTGAAGCACTATGAATACCCATAAATCCTTTTCCTGATTGAATAAAACGCTCTAAAGATTTTTGCTCTTGCTCATTAAAAATATCTCCAGTTGTATTTAAAAATATAACTACTTGATAATTAGCAAGTGTATTATCATTGAAACCATTATTATCTTGTAATAAATCAACTTGAAAATTATGTTTCAATCCCAATTGCTGTATTGCTAAAACCCCAGCATGTATGGACTCATGATGCCAGCCCCTAGTAGTGGTAACTAGTAAGGCTTTAAATTGTCCTTGCGCCAAAGCATTTTGCGTAAATGCAATTATGCATAAAGAAAATAGCAAACAAATTCTTACCAATTTCATAGTATACTTTTTGTATACTAAATATAAGAAATAAAATTAATCTTCTATCACATTCACCTTAGGTACCAACAAATGCATAATTAACCACGCTAATAAATACGAAAGCGCGCAAACTGCAAACATGATATAATAGGCAATTTCAATTTGATTAATGGCGCGATAATGCACAAATAAGTTCTTCTGTACTAATAGAGATAATAAAATACCTCCAATAGCTCCAAACATTCCACCAATACCTGTTACTGAACCAATGGTATGTTTAGGAAACATGTCGCTTACGGTAGTAAATATATTGGCACTCCAAGCTTGGTGTGCGGCAGCTGCAATACCAATAACTAATACCGCCAACCACATATTAATAGCACCTAAATATTGAGCAAATAAAATAGGCAATACTAATAAAGCATACATTAACATCGAAGTTTTGCGTGCTTTAAATACGGGCCAATTTTTACTAATTAATTTTAAGGGAACCCATCCACCACCAATGCTTCCAATGACCGATAAAGTATAAACAGCGGCAACTGGTAATGCAATTTGCGTTCCTTTTAAATGATATTGACTTTCTAAAAAATCAGGCAACCAGAAAAGATAAAACCACCAAATAGGATCCGTTAATAATTTACCAATCGAAAAAGCCCAGGTTTGTTTGTACCCCAATAACATACCCCAAGTATATTTTTTTTCAGCCTTTGGTAATTCATTTATTTCTAGGGGTTCAATATCACTATTTATGTAGGCTAATTCCTCTGGAGTAATTTTTGGGTGGGAAGAAGGAGTCCGATAATACTTATTCCAAAAAAATAACCAAACTAGCCCAAGTAATCCAGTAATTACAAAAGCCCATTGCCATCCATAATGCACTGCAATAAAAGGCACTGTTAATGGCGCTACAATAGCTCCAATATTTGCACCCGAATTAAATAGGCCTGTAGCTAATGCCCTTTCCTTTTTAGGAAACCATTCTGCAGTGGTTTTAATGGCAGCAGGGAAATTACCTGCTTCTGTAACACCTAATGCCGCTCTGGCTGCTGCAAAACCAAAAACATTTTTCGCAAACGCATGTGCAATAGCTGATAAACTCCATAAGCCAGTGGCCCAACTATACCCTTTCTTAGTACCAATCTTATCAATAACTCTCCCTGCTATCATTAAGCCAATAGCATAACTTATTTTAAATGCAATTTCAATATTTGAGTAATCTGCATCATCCCAATGCATTTCCTTAGTAAGCGTGCTTTTTAATAAACTAATTACCGCTCTATCTAGATAATTAATAGTAGTAGCAAAAAATACTAAAGCACAAATTGTCCATCTTAAATTTCCAATCTTCTTTTGCATAAAATTATTTTAATCCTTCAATTGATAATAATGTTCTTGAAGTAGTAGTAAGTTCATCATATTGCTTATTCGCTAAAACAGTCTTTGTAATTAATTTACTACCCAACCCAACGCCAGCAGCTCCAGCTTTTAACCAAGACATAATGCTTTGCTCCGTGGCATCAACACCTCCTGTTACTAAAAAATGGACGTCGCTAAACAATGGTTTTATAGCTTCAATAAATCCTGGTCCTAATACATTACCTGGGAATAATTTCACAATTGTGCAACCCGCATTTTGTGCATTATGAATTTCGGTTGGTGTCATGCAACCTGGAATCCATAAAACTTTATGTAGGTATGCAATATCAGCAACAGATGCATCAAACACTGGACTAATTAAAAAATCAGCACCAGCATCAATATATTTTTTTGCATCTTCTTCATTTTTGATGGTGCCAATACCTAAATACAAATCAGGCATTTCACTTTTCAAAGCAACTAGTGCTTTAAAATTCTCTAAAGCATTTACACCTCTATGCGTAAACTCAATGGTTCTTATACCACCAGCATACAATGCTTTTACAACTTCCTTTACTACGACTACATCGTTTTCGTAAAAAAGAGGAATTAATTTTGAAGAAAGAATGTGTTGAGATACCTTATCGATACTATGCATATGTATTATTTAATATCTAGACTTAATTAATTCAATAGATTGTTTTGTGTGATCACCCACTTCCTGCAATTTACCAAATGCGGCACTTGCTGCAAAATTTATAACTTGTTCGAAAGTAAAATCAGCTTGTAATGATCCATAAATAAGGCCTGCCATAAAGCAATCGCCACTACCCACCTTATCGATAACGTTCTCGCAAAAATGTTCCTTACATACCACATGTATTTGGCTATTAGTAAGTGTTGCATAATAACGAACTGCATCACCTTCCGAGAAACGATAAGTATTAGCAACTGTAGTACATATTGGATAAGTTGCCATTATTTCTTTTGAAACTTTTTCGGACTGTGCTATATAAAAATCTTTTTCACAAGGATCATTTAAAGCAGGGTCCAATGCTGTTCCCAATAATTGATGCGCGCTCCAAACATTTCCCATTATTACATGACAATACTTTACAAGGGATGGCATTACTTCTGCAGGTTTTTTACCATACTGCCACAACTTTGCTCGGTAATTCAAATCTACCGAAATAGTCATTCCTTTTTTAGTTGCAAATTGCAAAGCTTCTTCACAAACTTCAACTATACTAGTATTTAATGCAGGACTAATGGCAGTAAAATGAAACCAATCATATCCATCCAATACTTTTTCCCAATCAATCATTCCTTTTTTTAAAAATGAAAAAGATGAATAAGCACGATCATAAATTACACCAGCATTTTTTAAATCAGCGCCCATGGGCAATGTATAAGTACCAATGCGTTCCCCACTTAATAAAATAGCTGAAGTATCAATA
>CAIQQR010000091.1 GCA_903874055.1 uncultured Bacteroidota bacterium
AACACCCATATCCGCCAATCTTGGCAAATGCTTTTGAAATGCAGCAAAAGTTCCCTCTGGTGTATATTGTCTAATATTCACCTCATAAATAGTGGCGTCTTTTGCCCAATTAACGGTTGTGAAATTTGCGTCCATCTTAATATCGTAATTTATTATCCTTTATTTATTATCTTGCTATTGTATGAGTACAACAGCACCCAATTTAGATCGCAAATTAAGCCTTTTGCACGCAACCGCCATCAACATGATTGACATGGTGGGAATTGGACCTTTTGTGGTATTAAGTGTTGTAGCTCAAATCATGGCAGGCCCCTATTTTTTATACGCTTGGATCGCTGGTGCTGTTCTGTCCTATGTCGATGCTATGGTTTGGAGCCAACTAGGTGCCGCTTTACCTCGTGCTGGTGGTAGCTTTCATTTTTTGAAAGAAGGATATGGAGAAAAATGGGGCAAACTCATGAGCTTCCTTTTTGTTTGGCAAACGATGATTCAAGCCCCACTAGTTATTGCATCGGCTGCCATTGGATTTTCACAATATGCCAATTACTTTTTTCATTTAAATTTTTGGCAGGAAAAAGCAGTGAGTGGGACAGTAGTAATTTTAGTGGTAGCATTATTATATCGTAAAATAGAATCCATTGGAAAAATATCTGTGTTTTTATGGGTGGGGGTTTTAGGCACCATGGCTTGGATTATTGGAGGAGGAATTTTACATGGCAATTTCCTAGAACCTATTAAACATATGAACGATGGGTTATTTGTAAAGGGTAATGATGGCTTTACTTTACAACATGGATTTATTGCTGCTTTAGGTTTTGCAAGTGTTAAAACAGTATATAGTTATTTAGGGTATTATAATGTTTGTCACTTAGGTGGAGAGATTAAAAACCCAAGTAAGAATATTCCGCGCAGTATGTTTATTTCCATTACAGGTATCGCTATTTTGTATTTAGCCATGAATGTAAGCGTGGCCAGTGTTTTACCTTTTCAAACCATTGTGAATAGCAAATTTGTAGTGAGCGATTATATTAAAGCTTTATTTGGACCAACTGCTGGAAGCATCGCAACCGTTTTAATTTTAATGGTGGCCTTTGCCTCTTTATTCTCTGCAACATTGGGTTATAGCCGTATTCCATTTGCTGCTGCACAAAACAAAAGCTTCTTCCCATTTTTTGCAAAAGTGCACCCTACCTTAAAATTTCCTCACCGTTCTTTACTAGTTTTAGGAGGTATTGCTTTTGTGTTTAGTTTATTATTCCGGCTGAAGGAAGTAATTGACGGCATTTTAGCAATGCGCATTTTAATTCAATTTATTGGCCAAGCCATTGGATTATTATTGTTATTTAAAAGAAAGGGCAAAACATTTTTTCCTTGGAAAATGCCATTATATCCTATTCCATTATTTATAGCCATCATTATTTGGGGAGCCATCTTTTTTTCAACAGGATACAAAATGATGTTAAGTGGCTTAATCGTAATTAGCCTAGGATTAATCGCTTTCTTTATTTCAAGTAAAATGAAATGGATTGGTAGTGAAACCGAAATTGAAAAAGCGGAATAATTTATTAATTAGTTTATTCGCTAATTTATTTACTTCTTGTACCAACAACGCTAATCAATAAACCAATGATTAGCCCAAGTATCATGCCTGCTTTTACATTCTTTAATATAAAGCCTAATGTAAGACCAATCACTGCAAGTGTAACGATACTTATTCCTCTGCGCATAATAGAAATTTAATTTTTGTTATTGGGAATTCATTAGTGCTTAGCCAATGAAATAATATTAGCCAATAATTTGTAGGCCCCTGGATTACCTGCAGGTAACTGTCTAAATAAAACCAAGCTCACATATACCATATTTCCTTTACCATAAGGTGCAATTAACAAACTTCCATTACTTGGGGCTTCGCCTTTATCATTCATTGTTAAAGGTGCTTCAAAATGGGCATCAAAATTATCAGATTGATAGGTACTTCGCTCCTGTGTCCAGTTTTCAAAATCCTTGGTCGTAATTTTATTTGGCGTATTTAAAACTGCATGGTTTGGTAAACTAAAAGTAACAGGTACTTCCTCTTGAGTCACACGCTTTCCTGAGTTCACAGAAAATTTATAAGGTCCTACTTTCACAGGTTTAATACCTACTTGATTACTCTTTAAATATTGCACTACTAAATTTCCACCTTGATTAACATACTCAGTAAGCACTTCATTATTGTCTGTTAAATATTCATACATATTATAGGCACGAATACCCACCACAATAGCATCAAAGTTTTTCAATTTTTCGATAGTAATATCTCCTTCTTTTAAATAAGTTACTTGAGCTCCTAATTCAATTAAAGCTTCGGGTAACTTATCACCCGCCCCATCAATATACCCAATGTTCGCAGCATTATTTTTCACATTAAGTGCTAACAAATGCGTTGTTGCTGTTGGAAAATAAGTGATAGTGGGGATATGATCGTAAGCTATTGTTTTAGTATACACTGCTTCCTTTGGGGTTGGTAATTTTTCAGTAGCCGATTTAACAACATAGCTATTATGTTTACTTGGCTTATTCAATTCCAAGCTTTGATAAGTAATAGTAGCGTGCTTGTTATCTCTTAATACAGTCACTTCTTTGTCATATTTTATTTGCGTATTAGGCACTATAACTAAAGGTTGATAAACATCACCTTTGGTTGGATCGGTGTATTTATATTGAATGGGCAATTGAAAAATAAACCACTCTTTTTCTATTCTAAGATTAATTCTTAAAACAAATGCAGGATCATTCTCAGCCTTGCCAATAAGTTGCTGATCCTTTACCACAAACATGCCTTCAGTTTTTGGATTCACTAACCAATAAGGTTGAGAAAAAGGAATATTAGTAGGTACTTTAAGTGGAAAATCCAATTGAAAATTTTGATTCGGCAATAAAGGCTTTTCGAAACTTGTATCTGATTGATCTGGGAAATCAATGTGCATTAAATTAGTTGTAACTGCAGCTCTTTGATTGATTAATAATTGTACTTGCACTTTATCTCCAGGTACCACTTGTTGTTGCTGTGTGGTGGCTTCCATATAAATACCTGCACAATCTTGAATAATGGATTGAAGTTGTTTAAGCTTGTAAGCAAGCCATACATCATTTGGTAATGTGCTATTTTCAATTCGCTTTCTTAATGCAACCAATGCAGGCACCGACTTTTCGGGATGCATTAAATCATAAGCTGCATAAATAGAATCGATTGCTTTTCCAATACTTGCATCTCCAAGTCTTTCCCAGCTGGTATTCACCCCTTCCATAATATCCGTCTTAGCAGGTTCACCCCCCGTTAATTCAAAATACTCATAACTTGCCCCTCTGCGTCTTGGACGTCCTTCGCCCTGACTCTTATGCATGGTACGCGCTTCGGCACCTATCTCTCCGTAACTCTTTCCTAATATTGGATTGTAGCCACCTACTTCTAATTTTAACTGATTCTCGTTGGTTGTGTTAACTGTTCCAAAATTAAAAGTGTTCCATAATATTCTTTTCGCTTTCCATGGTGCCACGCCATATTTAAATTGCTCTGGAAATTTAGTAGGATCTCCAGCAGCAACAAAAGCTTCATTGGCAATAATCGCTGAGGCAGAATGGTGTCCATGCCCTGCGCGCGCGTCACGTGGGAATCGTGTAATAATAATATCGGGTTGAAATTTTCGAATTACCCAAACAGCATCACTTAATACTTTTTCATGATCCCATATTTGTAATGCCTCCTCGGATGATTTGCTAAAGCCAAATTCATAGGCTGTTGAAAAATATTGTTCTGCCCCATCTATTTTGCGAGCCGCTAATAATTCTTGAGTTCTTATCATACCTAACTCAACACCTTGTTCTTTGCCAATTAAATTTTGACCACCATCTCCTCGGGTTAAACTTAAATAAGCGGTTCTATAATTTCTTTCTTTCGTTAAATAAGGTAAAAATGCATTGTTCTCATCGTCGGGGTGTGCAGCAAAGTATAAAACACTTCCTACCGTTTTTAATCCTTTGATTTGCGCAGCAATCTCAGCACTATTTTTTTGTGCTTTCAATCCTGATACAATCAGCAACAAGCCTATAACAAAAACATTTAATTTTCTCATACTTATCTATTCAATAATCTATTTTTAAAATGCTAGCAGCCTATTATTTACCGTTAAAGAAAATAGCATTTGCTAAAACCATCTTACCGTTCTCCCAGAAATTTCTGAATATAGGATCGTCGGCCATAAATACAAATTTACCTGCTCCCATTTCTTTCACACCAATCACTACGCCCTCTTGTAATGCTGCTTTTGCTTTAACGCCAGCAAAACCTGCTACATAACTATCTTTCTTAATTACACCTGCATTCCAATAATCATGTGACGCTTCATAAGTAACAATATCCTGCTTTAAATCATAATAAACACCACCTGTTCCGTATCCAATTGGATGCGTATCGTCCATATATACTTTATAGATAGCCCCTGGAATAGAGCTTTGTAAATAATCGGTTACCGATTCACCATATTTTGCTGTTTTATTTACATCTGCCTTGTCGGGCTTTGGTAATTCTCTTACTTTAACTCCCCAATCTGCATTAGATGCCAATTGAGCAGCAGCTGTTTCAAAAGCAATTAATACACCTCCTTTTTTCACAAAGGCTTGCAATTTTTCTGTAACTGCTTTGCTTGTTAAATCTTTATAACCACCTTCTGGTGCAATAATTACATCGTATTTGCTAATATCAATTCTATTAAAATTAGAATAGTTTAACTGTGTTATTGGATAATTTAATTGTTGATCAAATAAATTCCAAACTTCACCGGCAGCTAATGCCGAAACGTTATCACCTGTTAACAAGGCCACTTTTGGTGCATGGCTAATGGTTTTAATTTCTGGAGATCCAAAGTCGGCTCCCTTTTCAGCCCAACCAGAACTTACAGGGAATATTTCCATATTTGCAGCATCACAAATTGCTTTGGTATCTGCAGCCCAGTTTTCATTGTTGCTTGTTTTTAAAACAATTAAAGTACCTGCATCAAATTGTTTTCCACTTGCACTAAATGGCTTCTCTGCATATCTTACTTTAATATTCTTATTTAAAATTGCCGCCAATACTTTAGAAGATGCAAATGAATTATACGGAATTACGTATCCATAAGCTGTTGCTGCTGCTTCAACTTTTTTCAAATCAAATCCTGGTGTAATTGACAATGCTTCCTTTGATGCATAGCCATGTACATTGTATACGTAAGGCAATGACCAAGCAGTAATATCATAGGTATTTGAATCATTCACTTGTGTAATAGGCTCTAACAAAACACGCG
>CAIQQR010000092.1 GCA_903874055.1 uncultured Bacteroidota bacterium
ATTCAGTAAGAGGTTGTGAAAATAATCAACCCAACTTGCGTAGTAAATTGCATCATTCAATTTAAGAACAGTTGAGCCATCTTTTAAGTAGACCTTCTGTTCGGCACCTTGCGAAACGTATAAATCTATATTGATATTCTCCACCCAAAGATTATTGTCTTCTGCAAATTGAACTAAGCTCTTTGTTTCTTCTTCTTTGTGCTGCTGGTGGTCTTTAGCCATTGCGCTTGGTCCTTGGCTTCCTTTAAGGTAACTGCAGGCTGTTTGGATAAGATGATGGTACTTAACTTGGCTCTTTCCAGAAAGGATATGTTGTATGTCATCTCTCATGCAATATTTAGTTAAGCAAAGTTAATCAATTATTTGAATCATTCTGTTGTGCACTGTTCTTCATTAATCACCCTGTTTATTTTGGTCAAAATCATTGATTTTAAGCATTTTAAATAACTTACCTAATTTTTAGAACTAGTTCTAAGGACTTACGTTAAATCGTGGGTCCTTTGTTGTGTCATGAAAACATCAGTCCAAATTACACTAATTTGCATCCATGAAAAACTTACTCATTCTTATTGCTTTTTTATCAATTTTCAATTCTGCTATTTCGCAGACTGAAAAAGACAACTATAAACAAGTGTCAACAAAATTTGTGTCTTTTTTTAATGCAAGTAAAAATGACAGTATTGTAGCGTTGTTTTCTTCTGAAATGAATGCAGCCTTACCAATTGAAAAATTTACACAGGTAAGTGCAGGGTTAAAATTACAACTAGGATCTATTAAGAAAATAAGGTTTGTTAGATTACAAAGTTCTTCAGCATTATACGAAACTACTTTTGATAACGCAGTCTTAGGTATGACAATATCATTGAATTCAAAGAATGAAATTGCAGGTTTAGTATTTAAGCCCTATACTGAAGCAAAAGAAATTATAAGAAATACTACTAAAATGAAATTACCATTTAAAGGGGAGTGGTCTGTTACATGGGGTGGAGACACAAAGGAGCAAAACTATCATGTAGAAAGTGTTGCTCAAAAAAATGCATTTGATATCTTGATTAAAGATGAGCAAGGTTCTACCCACAAAGGTACAGGGGAGTCTAATGAGGACTATTATGCTTTTGGTAAGGAATTATATGCACCATGTGATGGTGAAGTAGTATTGGTGGTGGATGGCGTAAAGGATAATATCCCAGGAGTGCTGAATCCTATTTATATACCAGGGAATACTGTTATCATTAAAACAGCAAATGGCGAGTTTGCTTTCTTTGCTCATTTTAAACAACATTCCATAGCGGTGAAGCAGGGTCAGAAAGTAAGCGCAGGAGCATTATTAGGTTTGTGTGGAAATTCAGGAAATTCTTCAGAAGCTCATTTACATTTTCATTTACAAAATGTGGAGGACATGACAAAGGCAACTGGTGCTAAATGTTATTTTGATCAACTTAAAGTAAATGGAGTATTAAAATTGGATTATTCTCCAGTGAAAGGAGAAAAGATATCAAGTAATTAATTTCAAACCTCTGCGTGAGGAAATTTAAAGAGCATACTCCAACTCTCAATTATGCAATGCAGATGAATCACAAAAAAGGCCCCTAGTAA
>CAIQQR010000093.1 GCA_903874055.1 uncultured Bacteroidota bacterium
CCCTGTAATTAATTCAGGATAGGCTTGATAATAAATGAAACAAGGACGACGGAAATGTAAACGGAATGGAGTTCGACCCCCATCGCTAATCAAATAAAATCCTAGCTCACCATTCGCACCTTCTACTGGATTGTAAATTTGTCCTTTTGGCATTTCAACCTCGCCCATAATAATTTTAAAGTGCCAGATTAACGCTTCCATATTATTGTACACATCTTCTTTTTTAGGCAAATAATATTCAGGAACATCTGCATGGAAAATTTCAGCTTCGGCGCCTTTAAATTCCTGCACTTTTTGATATGCTTGTTTTATAATTGAGATACTTTGCCACATTTCTGCATTACGCACTAAAAAACGATCATAATTATCGCCGGTTGATCCTACTGGGACAGTGAAATCAAAGTCCTGATAACTACTGTAAGGATTAGCAACACGCACATCATAGTCCACACCAGTGGCACGCAAATTAGGTCCAGTAAAACCATAGTTCATTGCACGCGCAGCACTAATACCACCTGTGCCTTGTGTACGTTCCATAAAAATACGGTTACGCGTAAACAAGCTTTCGAACTCCTTTAATACTTTAGGATATTCATTTAAGAATTTCTCGAGTTTCGTAAATGCTGTATTTGTGAAATTCCTTTCAAAACCGCCAATACGCCCAATATTAGTAGTAAGACGGGAGCCGCATACTTCTTCATATATTTCATAAATTAATTCTCTGTATTGCATAACATATAAGAAACCAGTGTAAGCACCTGTATCCACACCTACAATTGAATTACAAATTAAGTGATCAGAGATACGTGCTAACTCCATAATGATGATCCTTAAATAATCAACACGCTTAGGTGTTTCTACTTTTAAGAATTTTTCACATGTCAAATGCCACCCCATATTATTGATAGGGCTACTACAATAATTTAAACGATCTGTAATTGGCGTAATTTGATATAAATTTCTACGCTCAGCTAATTTTTCAAACGCACGATGAATAAATCCAACTGATTGCTCAGTTGAAACAACACGCTCTCCATCAATTTCCATAATATTCTGAAATACACCATGCGTTGCAGGGTGCGTAGGGCCAAAATTTAATGTAGTGGTCTTTTTTTCAATGGACCCTTCTGGTAAAGTGATATTGTGTTGTGCTTCCATATTATATACGTTGCTCGTTTCTTAATTTAATTTTTGAAATGTTTTAATTAACTACCCTCTTCCAAACATTTCATCGTCTTTATCAATTCTTGTTTGATCCTCCAATGGAAATTCTTTTCTCATTGGGAAGTAATCCATTTCTTCCACATTTAAAATGCGCTTTAAATTTGGATGCCCTACAAAATTGATCCCAAAGAAATCATAGGTCTCACGCTCCATCCAATTCGCAGCTTCAAATAATTTTGATGCAGTAAATACATCAGGCTTGCTGATAGGCACAGCTATAGAATAGCGCAAACGAATATTCTCAACAAAATTATGCAAGTGATATACTACCACTAATTCACCTTCTGCATTGTCAGGATAATTAACACCACATAAATCAGTTAAAAAAGTAAACCCTAATTCGTCAAACAAATATTGCATCACTTTTAAGTTAAGTGCTGCAGGCGATTCAAATGAAAGCATTCCTGTTTCTGTAGAAAAAGCAGTTACTTGTCCTTCAAATTTCGCTTCCAATTGCGCTTGTATTGTTTCGTTTGTTAAAGCCATTTTATTTGAAATAAATAATTTAAAAATAACTATTGGATGCCGTAACTATTTAATAACTCTTTATACTGATCGCCATTACGACGACGAATACTTTCTTGACCAACTAGTTCTTGAATTTTCATGAAGCCATCAATAATTGCTTCGGGTCTTGGAGGACAACCAGGCACGTATACATCAACTGGAATTACTTGATCAATCCCTTGCAATACACTGTAAGTATCGAAAATACCTCCACTGCAAGCACAAGCACCAACTGATATAACCCAACGAGGCTCTGCCATTTGCAAATATACCTGTCTTAAAACCGGTGCCATTTTTTTAGAGATAGTTCCCATTACCATTAACAAATCACATTGACGTGGAGAAAAGCCTACACGCTCTGAACCAAAACGCGATAAGTCATAATGAGAAGCCATTGTTGCCATAAATTCAATTCCACAACATGATGTTGCAAAAGGCAAAGGCCATAAAGAATTTTTTCTTGCCAATCCCACTACCGAACTTAATTGTGTTGCAAAAAAACCCTCGCCACCAATTCCATCTGGTGCTGGCGCCATTGAAATTGCATCTGCAATTTCAGCTTCTTTTGGATGTATGTTAAATCTTACTGGACGCATAAAAAATGCTTTGAATTTTAATAAATTAATCTTCCCACTTAAGAGCCCCTTTCTTGATGATGTATATAAATCCTACTAAGAAAAATAATACAAACAGAATCACTTCAACTAATCCACTCCATCCCAAACTTTTGAAATTAACTGCGTAGGGATAAAAAAAGATGACTTCCACATCAAACAAAACAAATAGAATTGCTATCAAAAAATATTTAATAGCCATTGGCGATCTTGCATCACCATGTGTAGTTATACCACTCGTAAAAGTGGCTAATTTATCGTCTGTTTTACGCTTAGGACCTAATAAGCTAGATACTAATATCATGAACGCTACAAAGCCGCCAGCAAATAACAATTGGAGTACAATTGGGAGATAATTGGCCGCATTATTTGTTTCGTTTGCAGATAGTAATAATTGCATCAAATTCATACAATTGGTTTAGGTGGCGCAAAAATACGCAAAGGAGAGCACCTAGCACGAAAAACTCCCCATAAAAGGGGAGTTTTTTTCATTTTTTTTATCCTTTTTTGAAGAACCTTAAAAAAGGTTCAACATTATTAATTTTTTGGAGGGGTAGCACCCGAACCTGGCTTTTTATCTTTAATTGCTTTTTGTAAGTCAGCATTCTTTTGGAATTGCTCTCTATACTTAAGCATATTAGCGTCACCTGGAGCTAATTTTAAGATTTCGTCACACATTTCAACTGCTTTATCAAATGTCTTTGTTTCATTATAGAACATTAACATTTGGCTAAAATTATCAATTAATTTTTGCTTGTTATTCGCTACATCTTTCTGTAAATATTGGCTGTTCAAGTTCAATGCATCAATATATAAGCCTTGTGTGTTAGCAGTATCTAATAATGCAGCGGCTTTAATGTTAAATACATAGCCTCTTGGCTTTTCAGGGAATGCAGCAATATATCCTTTTGCAGCTGAATCAGCTGCGGGACCATTCTTAGCATTTAACGCGAAACTACCAGCCTTAAAGTAGTAGAACTCGTCTTTTACACCATTTAAAGCAGCGTATCTTGAAAACCAGCTATATGCTTCGTTATACAAGTTTGCTTTTTCAAACATTTCGTATCCTAACTTGTAAAATTTAAGCGCATTTCTTTTATTGCTTGGATCAGAAGCAATTGCTTTTTCCAAAATTGAAGCTACAACTGCTTGATTGCCAGTAAACTTAGACAATACTTTCACGGCTAAATCATAATCCTCTGGTAAAATATTTTCAACTGGAGTCGTATTAATAAACGGCTCGATATAGGATTTAGCAGCTACCGAATCGCCTTTACGGGTATAGTTATAAGCCAATAAAATGGCAATACGAGGATAAGTTTTAATACCAATGCTCTTTTCTAAAGCTTGTGCCTTTGCTAATGAAGCATCATACTGACCTACTTGGAATAAATAATCGGCATATAAATAATCAAAAGCAGGATCCTTGTCAGCATATTGTAAGAATAAATCTAAATTCTTTCTTGCTTTAGTAGTATCAATTTTTGCATAATAAGTATATAAAGAAACATATACTGGAGCAATAGTTGGGTCCACCGCTACTGCTTTGCTGTAGTTGTCCTCAAAAATATCTTTATTATTTTGGCTTTGGTAAATTTTACCAATTCTATAATAAGCGTATGCATTTTTTGGATCGCGATCGATTGCTTTTGTGAAAGCACTCACTGCTTCACCACCATTCTCACCACCTAATTTTAGGTAGTTAATCCCTAAGTTTAAATATAAATCAGGCTTGATGGTTGCTTCGTCGTAGCTTGAAATCAACTCTTTTAATTTATCAACTGCATAATGGTGGTCACCAATATTAATTGGTAATTCGGCAAATACACGGCCAATCGCATTCATGATATCAGCGTTGTTTTTCCCTTTATTTCTTCCTTTCTCCACTTTTGAAGTAGTAATAGCAAGTTCTAAATTATTTTTAATTAAAGCAGCATCTGCACCTTCTAAATATTGAATATGTGCCATACCTATTAACAACCAGGCATCATTTCCTTTTGCTTGAAGTGCTTGCTGGTAAAGGGCTTTAGCCTTTTGAATATACTCAGGCGTTGGAATACCATTGTAGTTTTGTGCCAACAAAGCTTGTCCGTACCAGAAAATAACTTCCGCATCTGCAGGATTTTTATCCATTGCAGATTTAAAGAAATCAAGTGCTGATTTATTTTTTTCATAATTCAACATCTTCACACCTTCTGCTAATGGGGACGGAACCACTTGTGCTTGTAATCCAGTCGCAATAAAGGCAACTCCCATAATCAATAAAGCCAATTTTTTCATCACTTCTGTTTTTTACTTTTATAATTACTACAATTAAACCCAATGTTTTAAACGAATATGTCAAATAGACACATTGTTTTACCTCTTAAAAAAAAGAAACTATTTTAAGAAGGCTAAAAATATTAATTTTTTCGGAAGAATTCTATTTTAATTTTTTCAAAAAGCACTAAAATTTGTTAGTATTTGTTAAGTTTTAGTTAACCATACTGTTTCTTTTTTGAAAGCTCATCTTAGCCGGCACCATAAAAGCCCTTCTAAATATTAATTGTCCGCGCTCTAAGCTCATAAAATTAAGTAGCCCTGATCCTAATCCTGGGGCATTTTCCTTTAGTACATAATACAGGGGCAGTGACATTGAATATTCACCTCTTCCAATCGAAGCTTGAGAAGGTTGAGCAAAAAGGCCTTTTTCAGCACATAAGGTGCACTCTAACATGGCAGTTTTTACATATTTCCTTGCTTTTTCTTGCTTTACATCATACTTATCCCCTATCCAATTCATAGCCACAAAACCAATCGCATTGGGATTATTTTTAATGTAATCAATTACGGCCTCACTCCCATCTGACGACATCACATTTTTGCCAAATGGCTTGTCTTTAGTTAAACTATCCTTTAAAAACCTAACTACCCCTGTTAAATGACTGCCATCCATAACCACTTGTTGGGTATTTTCTCCTAAAAGTCTTTTTCTTAAATCCGTAAGGGTAAATAAGGAATCTTTTGCATTTTGATGTACCAAAATTGCTACAGCATCATACGCCAAAATGCCAAAAGTGGGTGTAAACCCTAGTTGATTCTTATA
>CAIQQR010000094.1 GCA_903874055.1 uncultured Bacteroidota bacterium
CAACTTCATTCTCAGGTGAAAATATAATATATAAATATTTGCGATATAAGGAATCTATGCAATGATTCATCAAATAAATGGGCTTAGGCCTTGGTAGATGGAATCTGATAAAAATCCTTTAAATAGGCAGGTTTACTATAGGCTATATCCTCAAAATCAAGGTTTTCCATCTTACTATTTGCAAGTTGAATCAAAGAAGATATTTCATAAGACTCCTCCATAAAATGGAGGTTGGGATGGTTAGCAATTTCTTTTGATTTAATTGCTCCATTGCCAATACATAAAACAGGGCCATTTAATAATAACTTATTAAAATATTCAGCATCTAACAAGATAGATTTTTCGGGTACAATTATCGTATGATCAGCCTTGTAAATGGCACCAAAAACCTCCATTCTTCTTGCGTCAATCATGCAAAATATTTGAATGGAATCTTTATACTGAATAACTGCAGGATGGTTTTTTGCATGGTGGGCAAGTAATGCAAGTGTTGAAATTCCAATTAATGGTTTATCAATAGCATAAGCAATTCCTTTGGCACTTGATAAACCGACTCTTAAACCTGTATAGCTTCCTGGTCCCATGGTAACAGCCACAGCGTCAACTTGTTTAATATTCAACCCCGATTTAGATAAAACTTCAGCAATGGCAACTTGAACAAAATTTGCATGGGTATTTGATTGGCTATTTTGTGCCAATGCAAGTAGATGATTGTCTTTACTTACCCCAATCAATGCTTTCTCTCCAGCGGTGTCTATGTATAAAATGATTGCCAAGGTCTATAATTGTTTTGCAAAAATAAGCCTGTATTTGCAAGAAAATTAAGAAATTGTGCTTCTAATTAAATTATTATGTCAAAACAAATCATTCAAACAGATAAAGTGCCTGCTCCAATTGGACCTTATAGTCAAGCAGTAATTGCCAATGGGTTTTTATTTGCAAGTGGTCAAATTGCGTTTGATCCTGCAACAGGTGAACTGGTGATGGATAGTATTCAGTCAGAAACAAAGCAGGTAATGGAAAATATCAAAGCCATTTTAGAGGAAGCTAAGATTGGTTTTGAAAATATCGTAAAGACAAGCATATTTTTAAGTGACATGCAATTGTTTGCGCAAGTAAATGAAGTTTATGGTAGCTATTTTACAAGCAATTTCCCTGCGAGAGAAACAGTAGCAGTAAAAACATTACCAAGAAACGTAAATGTGGAAATTAGTATTACTGCAGTAATTGCCTTATAATTATTTATAAAATAATTGGTATTGAGTTTTTAGTGACCAAATTTCTTGGGGCTGCATAATGTGTAGCCCCATTTTATTATTAAAACAATCAGGAGCTGCACTTAAATTTTCAATAGCAATGCTTTTTCGGTTGCTTGGGATATATAGTTGTAGATACGAATAATTTTTATCTGGTGTTACCACTAATTTAAAATTTTTATTTTCAAGTGTTGCTGATGGTCGCTCGCTATCCAATAGGTATCCATTGTCTAATTCAATTGTATCAAGGCTTTTGGGAGATTCAAAATCATGACAGGGTAAAATGTCGCCTGTAGGAAGTAAAGCTTCATTGTATACTAGAATGCCTTTATTGATAAATTCTAAAGTGCAATTGCTTATATTTTCACCCAACTTAAAATAGGGGTGCCATCCATCCATCATTGGAAAACTATGCGAATCCTTATTCGTTATAATGGTCTCAACTTGTACTTTATTATTTTTTTCAAAAATCCATTTTAGAGAAACAGTATAATTAAAAGGGAAGCCCTTGTCATTTTTTTGATATTCATAGTGTAGCGTTACAGATGCATAATTTTCATTTACCTCTGTATTTATAATTTCAAAATTAGCATCATATAATATTCCATGTAGTGCATGGTCTCCTAAATAAAATTTATCAATGGAGTATTTCTTGCCTTCATGTACATAGGTTCCATTTTGTAGTCTACAAGAAAAAGGGTTCATTTTTCCTCCTTTAAACCCATTGGACTCAAAATTTTTCCATCCTTCTTCAAAATTATTTCCATCTATAATATCAAAAAATCCTGATGCAGCTGAAAGTTTCCAGCTGTTTAGAAGCCCACCTTTAGTAGAGATTTCAATCAGTTCCTGCGTAAAAAGGTTTTTTATTTGGACCCGCTTAAAGTGGGCATTAGGTTCAATATTTATAGAAAAAGACATCATTGATGGTTTGAATCGTAATTTAAAACTAATCTATTAACTTTGGTATCAAATATTATAGGAATGTACAAATTTATTACTGCAGCTTTTTTATGCTTATCTATTGGCTCATTTGCTCAAAAAATAAATAAGTATGATAGTACTTTAAAAATTGGTAAAGCTGGTTATAAAGTGACCTGTTTAAATCGCAAGCCAGAAAGTAATATTTTAAGTATTAAGCCAGTTGGCTTTAAAAATGAGGCAGGGGAAGTGATGCGTGAAATAAGAGGAAGAGTATTATCCTCAGAGATTGATGATTTTAATCAAGATAACTTTCCAGACTTGATTATTTATATACTTGATGCTACCGGTAAAGTGGTTCCTTTTGTAATTAGTTCTAAAGAAAATGAGTATATACAACCCATACTTTTCCCAGATATTACCAATGATATGCAATTAAGCAAAGGTTATCGTGGGAAAGACGAATACAAATTAGTGGAAGGAATTTTATTTAGAAAGTTCCCTATTTATGATACGGATACTGCCATTAAAGAGCCTACTAAAAAAGCAAGACAAATTATGTATAGGGTAGTAACTGGAGACAGAGGAATGTTAAACTTTAAAGTGTTTAAAAACTTTGATTTAAATGTAGATTAATAACCGTCTGCAATTACAATTTTGCCTACTCCTTTTTCATTTCCGCTTATATCTCTTACAAATACTAGATAGATACCAGTGGCAACCTTTCTGCCATCTAAGGTTCTTGTATTCCAAACTGCTTGACCACCTAATGCAGGAGTTTGGTATAAAAGCTTTCCCGTTAAATCAGTGATTTTTACAATTGCATTTTCAACCAATCCTCTAATAGCAACTTGGCCATTGAAGCTAGGCGGTATTGGATTGGGGAATATTTGAATATTATTTTGCGCGCTAACAGCTTCAGTAGCGGTCCCTCTATAACTAACCATTCCATTATTAGTATTAAAAAATACTTCGCCTGATTTTGGAGCAATACTAATTTGTAAAACAGTATCAGCAGGTAAAGGACTATTTGATTTAGAAAAATGTTCTAAAATATTTATTCCATCTTCGCTTAAAAGCCATACCCCATTTTGAGTGCCAATCCATTTTCGATTGGCTCCATCTACAGTAATACATTCAACAGTTTCTTTTTGAAAAAGATACCCATTAAATCCGTTATTATTGACAATAGGAAGATATGCATTGCAAGGACTATTGGCAATATCTCCACAATTAAATATACCTATTCCATTATCTGTACCCACCCAAATACTACCCAACTTATCAGTTGCTAAACTAGTCACATGCATACTGGGTAAATTGCCATTGGATTGACCAGTAGTTAACTGTCTCCACATTTCAGTTGGGAATACATCTTTGGATTGGTAAATATATATTCCTTGATTAATAGGAGCAATCATCCAGGCCTGCTGTTGATTATTAATTATGAATTTGTCAATTCCTGTCTTACTTAAGTTATTGGGAATAGCAATGCTGCTCCAATTGCTGTTTAATTGACGAACCATACCTTGCCTATCCTGAATTGCCCAAACAGCATTATATTGATCAGTATGTATTTCCTTGTAACTGCCAGTTAGGCTGTTTGGTTGAATACTTACTAGTTGACTATTATTAGAAATATGAATTAAATTATTATCAGTAGAAAACCAATAACTATTATCAATTGTGTTTACTGCACTCGCATTAAGTAATGTTAAGTTTGTAGTACCAATTTGAGTATAGTTTTTCCAACCAGAGGCATTAAATATGCCATAGCCTTGGCTAATTTTAAAAGGAGCAATTAAATTTTCCTCATCTATTGACATCGCTCCACGAACAGAGGCTTTGGTGCCTCCTAAATTGATCCATTGATAAGCATTTGTACTACTATTTTTAAATAGCAAACCTGCATTGCTATCTGCAATCCAATAATTATTGTTATCCATTATTGCTTGCATGGGGGCGTTTATATGCAAACTATCTATCAGCGGCGTAGTTGTATTATCCTTATTGAATTGCACTATTGCTCCCTTGCCTGAATGATATTGAATATTCAGTAATAAATTATTTGCTGTACTATCAATGCGTTGAATGGTGGCGTTGCTTATTTTAAATACGGGTGTACTAAATGGTAATTCATAAATACTAGAGGTTGTATACCCGTAAATAACATTATTCTTTTGTGTGAATTTTGTAATTTTTAAAGGATCAAGTGTAGAGATACGATTCCATTGTGTAGGCTGAGATTCATTTAAAACATAGGGCGATCCCCATATTCCATTTTCAGTTGCGGCATAAATGCTATCATGTGCAATTGTGATATCATAAACTGCAATGGGTTGCTGATTGTTATTTGGGAACCAAGTATTTTTTATTTCATGTTTACTTAAATCAACTGTCACTATTCCAAAATTGGTAGCAATAAATGCAAGCTTTTGCAATACAAAAACTGAATTTATTTTTTTATCAGCATAAAGATTAGATAATTGAATAGCATTTAAATTAAAAACCTGATCACCTTTTAAAATATCAATATTACTATTTTGGTAAGTTACAATAAGTTGATTTTGATAATTATCCCAAATGACATTTGTAATGTCAATGGCTGATAGGCCAGTAGTTTTATCTAACCAGCCCTTTATACCCTTTGCATCTATGGCGGCAATTTGATAGCGTGTAGCTGCATAAATATAATCTCCCTTAGTAATAGCTACAACACTGTGGTTATCAAAGTGTCCTCTCCAGGATCCAATAGCCCCTAATTTATTTTGAGCAATACAAAAACTGCAAACAAAAATGAATAA
Organism: uncultured Bacteroidota bacterium; assembly: GCA_903874055.1. GTDB lineage: Bacteria > Bacteroidota > Bacteroidia > Chitinophagales > Chitinophagaceae > Sediminibacterium. The sequence goes on from CAIQQR010000094.1 coordinate 4,982, forward strand.
TATAGTAAGGTTTTGTTTCATTTAATAAACTAACAATGCAATTATATTGCAATGATTCAGAAAATTAATCTTTTAAAGCAGCGTAAATAGCTTCCTGAATTTTTGGTCTAAGATTTAATGCACTAAATACTTTATTATCTCTTGTTGGGAATACTCTATTGGATAAGTAAATGAACAATATTCCTGTTGTTGGATCTGCCCAAACACAGGTGCCCGTAAATCCAGTGTGGCCAAAGGTAGCAGGAGATGCGCTTGCACTTGGGTATGGATTTTTACTAGAAGCATTTAGCTTATCTGGTTTATCAAAACCCAATCCTCTGCTACTAATGGGGCTATTATAGGCAGTGAAGTTTTCAATGGTTCCAGATTGTATATAAGATTTCCCTTCCCAATTACCTTTATTCAAAAGCATTAGATACAATTTTGCTAAGTCAGTAGCATTGCTAAAAAGTCCAGCATGTCCTGCAATTCCTCCCATAGTAGAAGCGCCTTCGTCGTGAACACTTCCTCTTATAAGTTCATGTCTAAAATAATCATCCACTTCGGTAGCAGCAATATTTTCAATATTTGTTTTCTCTAAAGGTAAAAATCCTGTTGATTGCATACCCATTGGTTTGTAGAATGTATTTTCGGTATACGCTTTAAGACTTACTCCTGTTACTTTTTCTACTATTTTTCCTAAGAAAATAAAGTCATTGTCACTGTATACATATTTTCCTGGATCGGTTACTGGGCTTCGTAAAATTTGATTTTGAATGGTATCCTGCCAGGTATCAATTAACCATTTGTTTGGGGAGATTAAATAGTTATGCGTAGCATCTTTTTTACTACTTACTACATTAGGAATATAGGCACCATCTTTTTGTAAAAAAGATTCATAGAATTTTAAATATGGATAAAGTCCTGCTTGATGTAATAGTAAATCCTTTAAAGTGATATTTGCTTTATTGCTACCTCTAACCCAAGGAAGGTAATCGCCAATAGTTTTATGAATGTTTATTTTCCCTTCATCCACTAATTTCATAATACTTACCGTTGTTGCTGAAACTTTTGTAACCGAAGCAAGGTCATAATAAGTGTCTAATGTAATAGGGCTGGAGCCAATGCCAGCAGTGGTTCCATAGGCTTTATTAAAAATAATTTTATTATTCTTAGCTACTACTATTTGACAACCCGGTATGGCTTTTTTTTGAATCGCATCATATACCAATGAATCCACTTTATATAAATCTTGCACTTTTAGAGATGCGGTACCATAGGGTAAGTTTTCAGCTACAGTAACTGGTAATTGACCAGTAGCTTTGCTATTTCCTTGTAACCATTGTAATACTGCTTTTTGAACAAAATCATTGTCTTCGTATGCGAATAAAATATTTGAAATATTTTTAAAATCAGCCACCGCGTATGGATTTCCTAAAATAATGTGAATCCAATTTTGAGGATGATCTTGTTTTAAGAATTGTAATATATAATTGGGAATTTGAAAATGATTGGCAGGACGACGGCTATAATTATGTAGTCCTACAATTACTTGTTGAAAACCGTTTAGGCTATCTTTAATATGATCTAATGCAGTGCTGTCTTTTGGGTTGATTAGAAATACTTTTACGCCATAATTTGACTCAAGTGATTTTGTTAAATAGTTGGGTTGTGGGGTATTTAAAGCGATGTAAGCCGTTGGAATAGTTTTATTCAAATTTGGCAAGCTACTTGCATTGGCATAAGTCAATGATTGTGCTGCCATTTCCGTTTTAATGCTTCCAACATTTTGATTCAAATCTGCAACTATATTGGTGGTATCAATAAATTGTTTATTATTTAAGCCGTACTTATACTTCGCTGCTAATACTTTTTTTACACGAACATTTATATCCTTCTCACTTAACCTTCCTTCCTGAATTGCTTCTTTAATTTTATCAATAGATTGTCCAATGTCGCCTGGTAAACAAAGCATATCATTCCCGGCTAATAATGCGCGCACATTGGCTTCGCCACGAGGAAAATAATTACTAATAGCCTGCATATCCATAGCATCCGTCACGCTTAATCCTTTAAAACCTAATTCTTTTTTTAATAGTTCATTGATGGCTTTAGGAGATAATGAAGTTGCGTATTTGGGGGTGGTATCAATTGCAGGCACTGATAAATGTGCTACCATAACCGATCCAATTCCCGCATTAATGAGTGCACTAAACGGAGCAAGTTCCAAACTGTCTAATGCTGCTCTTGTTTTATTAATGATAGGAATATCTAAATGAGAATCAACACTTACATCACCATGTCCAGGAAAATGTTTTGCAGTTGCCATTACACCATTATCCTGCAAGCCTTTCATATAGGCTATTCCGTGTTGAATGACACGTTCTTTATTTTGACCAAAACTACGATCGTTAATTACCGGATTATAGGGGTTATTGTTAATATCAACATCTGGAGCATAGTTGATATGAATGCCTAATCGCTTGCATTGTGCCGCAACAGCTGCACCCATTTCATACACTAATTTATCAGATGCAATCGCGCCAAGCGATAGTTGTCTTGGGAACATTTCAACACTATCTAATCGCATTCCAACACCCCATTCGGCGTCCATCGCAATTAATAAAGGTGTTTTAGCAATGGATTGATAATAATTAGTTTGTAATGCTTCGCGAATTGGACCTCCTTGAAAAAAACAAAGTCCACCAATATTATATTGTTTAATTAACTGACTTAGGGTATCTATTTTTTTATCGTCCCAATTACTATGGGCTCTCAAAACCATTAATTGTGCAATCTTTTCATCTAGGCTTAATGCATTATAATGTTTTTTTACCCATCTCTTTTCTGCTTTTGTTTGTGCGTTTATTTGGAAGACAATTAAACAACAAACAATTAGTAATAAGATTGTTTTTTTCATAATGGCGATTTTGTAAAATTTCTGTAGTTGCAATTTAAGCATAAAAAAAAGCTTACCCTAGATTGGATAAGCTTTTTATATAGAATTATTTGCAAGTTTTCAATTCATCAAACAGGTTCTAAGCTTCAGTTTCGTCTTCGCTTGGAATAGTTGGCTCCACATTGTGTTTTTGCAACTGAGCAAACCACTTTACCATCTTTTTCATGTCGCTTCCGTATACGCGATCAAAGTCCATTTTAGGGAATACTTTCTTAAAGTAAGTAGTCACTGCTTTAGGGTCTTTTTCGTTAGGTAAAGCCTCTTTAGATTTACCCATTGCAATAAATACCTCTGCTAAAAACACATTTTCATGAGTTGTATACACTTCGATACTCTCTAAATGTGAAAACTGGTGTGCTCTAGAGCTTATAAATTGGGTATTGTTATTTTCTAATGAAGTGGCAATTGCACCATCATTTTTACTTGTCACTAATTCGAATAGTCCTGACATTCCAGAAACCGAGATCAATTTGCTGTATTCCATAGCTGCTATGTGTTTAATTTACAGGCGCAAATTACTGAAAAACACCCAATTTTCATTTTTTAAACTACCTTTGTTTAACTTAAAATTTATTTTATGCCAGGTTTTGAATTCTTTGGAGATGAAGAAAGAAAAGAAGTAAATGATGTCCTTGAGACAGGTATATTAATGCGTTATGGTTTTGATGGCCCGCGTAAAGGAATATGGAAATCAAAAGAGTTAGAAGCAGCTATTTGTAGCCGTTTTGGAAGTGAATATGCGCAATTAACTTCAAGTGGTACCGCGGCTTTAACTACTGCAATGGCTGCATTGGGAATTGGTGCGGGTGATGAAGTAATCATGCCAGCATTTACGTTTGTTGCAAGTTTTGAAGCGGTATTAAGCATGGGGGCAATACCAGTTTTAGTGGATATTGATGAGTCATTGACTTTAGCACCGGATGCGGTAAAAGCTGCTATTACAACTAAAACAAAATGTGTGATGCCTGTTCATATGTGCGGAAGCATGGCCGACCTAGATGCCTTAAAGGAGATTTGTGCAGCACATAAATTGATATTATTAGAAGATGCTTGTCAAAGTATCGGTGGTACTTACAAAGGAAAAGCGTTGGGTACAATTGGTGATGCAGGAACTTTCTCCTTTGATTTTGTAAAAACAATTACTTGTGGCGAAGGTGGAGTGGTGATGACAAATAACAAAGACATTTATATTAAGTCGGATGCATTTACCGATCATGGTCATGATCATTTAGGTGTCGACCGCGGTGCTGATTTACATCCATTTTTAGGATACAATTTTAGAATCAGTGAATTGCATGCAGCAGTTGGATTAGCGCAAATTAAAAAATTAGATACTTTCTTGTCTTTACAAAAAAGAAATAATCAAATTTTAAGATCTTATATCCAACAAGTTCCAGGAGTAAGTTTTAGAGTGGTACCAGATCCTGCAGGAGATAGCTATAGTTTCTTAAGCTGGTTTTTACCATCGCAAGATAAAACCGAAAAAGCAATCGAGGCTTTGAAAGCCGCTGGTATATTAGGAGGTAATTTTTATTGGTATGCAAATAACTGGCATTATATCCGCAAATGGGATCATTTAAAAACTGCTAAAAGTTTATATGCATTAAGTGAAGCACAACAAAATGCTTTAACCAGTTTGCAAAATAATGCATTTGCAAAAAGTGATGCTGTTATGAGTAGATGTATTTCAACTGCAATAAGCTTAACTTGGACAGAGGAGCAAGTGCATGAAAAAGGAGCTCAATTTTTGTCAGTATTGAAAGCTGCTCTTTCCTAAAGTTCATCTATGTCATTAGGTCAGTCCTTACAACAAAAGCAGTTACAAAGACTGTCTCCTCAACAAATTCAGTTAATGAAATTGTTGCAGATACCTAGTGCGCAAATTGAACAAAGGGTAAAGGAAGAATTGGAAGAGAATCCTGCACTTGAAATGAACTTGGATTTATTGGATGGAGATGCTTCCACTGCTTCAGAAGAAATGAAAGACGATTTATTACAGGGCCTTCCAGACGAAGAAGAAGCGGTTCCAGTGGATGAATATGAAATGAGTAATGAGGAGTTGAATGAATATAATTATGATGATGACGGCGATATTGCGGATTATAAAACCAAGGACGATTACTATCCCGAATTAGATGATGATAAAATTATTCCCATTAAGGCAGAGATAAGTTTGCACGAATTATTAATGGATCAATTAAGCATGCTCGACTTAGTGGAAGATGAATATAAAATTGCAGAACAAATTATTGGAAGTTTAGATGATGATGGTTATTTAAGAAGGGCTTTGCAATCTATTGCTGATGATTTGGCTTTTAAGCAAGGCATGTGGGTTGAAGAACATAATATTGAAACAGTATTAGTTAAAATTCAAAACTTTGATCCTGCAGGAATAGCAGCAAGAAACTTGCAAGAGTGTTTGTTATTGCAATTAAATAGAAAATTGACTGCGGATGAATTTGATGGCAAAAAAGAAAGTAAACAAATACTCATTTTAGCCATTCAAATTTTAGAAAAATATTTTGAAGAGTTTACTCGCAAGCATTATGATAAAATTCAAAAGAGCCTGCATTTAACGGATGCGCATATTAAAGAAGTCTTGCATCAAATTATTTCCCTTAATCCTAAGCCAGGTGCCGAAGTGGCACAAAATAACGAAGCTGAAAAATATATCATTCCGGACTTTACAGTTTTAATTAACAATGGAAAATTAGAGCTTACCTTAAATAGTCGAAACGCGCCTCCATTGGTCATTAGTGATGATTATAAAATGATGCTTAAAGAGTATGAATTAGGACAAAAACAAGACAAGGCGCAAAAAGAAGCAGTGTTTTTTATTAGACAAAAAATAGATGCCGCTAAATGGTTTATTGAAATGATTTTGCAAAGACAGCAAACATTGCTCAAAACAATGCAGGCTATTTTATTACATCAAGAATCTTTTTTCTTAAGTGGGGATACTACCCAACTAAGACCTATGATTTTAAAAGATATTGCAGAAAAAACTTTGTTAGATGTTTCCACAGTAAGTAGGGTGGCAAATAGTAAATATGTGCAAACTGAATTTGGGACTTATTTATTGAAATATTTTTTCAGTGAATCTTTAACTACCGATTCTGGGGAAGAGGTAAGTACAAAGGAAGTAAAAGCAATATTACAAGAGTTAATTGAACAAGAAGATAAACACAAGCCTTTAAGTGATGACGAATTAACGGACCAATTGCAGGAAAAGGGATACAATATCGCAAGAAGAACGGTTGCAAAATATAGAGAACAATTAAATATACCTGTTGCTAGGCTTAGAAAAGAGCTTTAGTTATTAAATAATATCATGGAAAATAATACTTCAAAACCACTTCATTATAGTGCGCAATTCATCTCCTATGTTTTCCATCCTTTATTTGTGCCCACCTTATTTTTTCTTTACTTAGTGAAAGTGGTGCCTTACGAATTTGTAGGTATTACGGAGTGGCAATTAAAATTAAAAATATTTAGCATTTTTTGGTTAACTGCATTTTTCCCAGCTTTTGCTGTATTCTTGTTATGGCGACTAAAATTTAGTGAAAGCATTTTTTTAAGAACTCAAAAAGAACGTGTAATACCTTATGTGATTACGATGTTTTTTTATTGGTGGATGTATTATTTAAGCCGAACATTTACAGATCAACCCCTTGCATTAAAGTATTTTTATTTTGGCATTTTTATAGCGAGTAGCTTAGGCTTAATTACCAATAATTTTATAAAAGTAAGCTTACATGCAATAGGAGTCAGTGGATTATTTACAGCTGTTGTTTTAGCCGGCTTTCTTTATCCAATTAGTAATTTTATATGGGTAGGAACAGCTGCAATGCTTGCTGGCGTTGTTGTAAGTGCACGAATGATTGTCAGTGATCATACCAAGCAGGAGTTAATTGTTGGATTTGGAATTGGTGTACTTACGCAACTAATCGCTTATTTTTGGGTATTATCATAAATTAAATATAACATGTGGTATCGTTTAGGTCAAAAAATTGTTAAGTATAAAGTAACTAGTTTAGTCCTATTGACGATTGCAACTGTTATAATGGGATACTTTGCAGCTCAAGTAAAACTGAGCTATGAATTTACAAAAGCCATTCCCGAGGACAATCCAAAGTATGTTATTTATAAGCAGTTTGTTAAAAAATTTGGGGTGGACGGAACTACCATGGTAGTTGGATTTGAATCTGATAGTCTTTACACTCCTTCATTCTTTAATGCATTTTTTGCATTACATCAATCTATAAAATCAATTCCAGGTGTAACGGATGTTTTAAGTGTGCCATCGGCTTATGATTTAAAGAAGGATAGTGTGAATACAAAATTTGTTGCTACTAAAATTTTTACGCCACCTTATACGAGTGATTCCATATTAAAAAAACATAAGGCGGCTTTTGAAAGCATTCCTTTTTATAAAAATCTTTTATACAATCCTGATAGCCATGCGTATATGATAGCAATTAGTTTTGTACCTGATTCTATTAACAGTGCTGCCAGATCTCATATAATTACTACATTAAATGTCCAGTTGGATGCATTTAGTAATGTGCGTAAAATTGAATTACATAAAAGTGGTTTGCCTTATATTAGAACCATATTGGCAGATAGAATTAAAAAAGAGATGTTCTGGTTTTTAATTGGTTCTCTAGTGCTATGTGCCATTACCCTATTATTATTTTTCCGTTCTTTTTCAGCTATGCTAATGAGCTTAGCTGTGGTGGCAATGGGGGTAATTTGGAGTTTTGGAACTATGGTTTTATTAGGGCAAAAAATAACATTACTTACTGCACTTATCCCGCCATTAATTGTGGTGATTGGAATACCTAATTGTATTTATTTTTTAAATAAATACCACACGTCATTTAAAGAAACCAATGATAAGGAAAAGGCCATTGTAAATATGGTTGGACGCATGGGCATCGTAACCTTGTTTTGTAATATTACTGCGGCTATTGGTTTTTTTGTTTTTGCTTTTACTAAAAGTCCATTATTAAAAGAATTTGGTTGGGTGTCAGGAATAAATATTATGACTTTATTTTTGATTAGTTTATTTTTTATTCCTCCTGTACTTACTTATTTAAAAGCTCCACAGCCAAGCCATATGAGGTATTTGGATAATGCCTTCTTAGAAAAGGTTTTGGTTAAAATTGAAAGATGGACTTTTGTACATACTAAATGGGTATTTGGGATTACGATTATATTAGTGATCGCTTCAGGATTTGGTTTAGCAAAAATTAAAAAAGAAGCTTTTATTGTTGATGATTTACCTAAAAAAGATAAATTATACACCGATCTTAAATGGTTTGAACAACAAGGTGGTGGGGTGATGCCAATGGAAATAGTGGTAGATACTAAAAAGAAAAATGGATTGGTGCGAAGTATCCATCCACTGGAAGACATTGATAGAATGCATCAATATTTAACTGCACAACCTGAACTTGGTAAACCTATTGGTTTGGTAGAAGGCATTAAGTTTGCTAAACAAACTTTTTATGATGGAGATACTTTATCGTATACCATTCCCACTGGAACTGAAATGGCATTTATCGCACCTTATTTAAAATTGGGATCCAATTTGAATAATGCTGCTAATAAAAATGCAAATAATCCTACACAGCTTTTAAGTAAATTTATAGATAGTAATAAACAAGCAACCAGGATTAGTGTAAATATGAAAGATATTGGAAGTGCTAAATTGCCTACATTTTTAAATAGAATAGATAGTGCAACCAAGGTAATTTTTGATTCAAGTAAATATGATATTCAAGTTACAGGTAGTAGTGTTACTTTTTTAGAAGGAAGTAATTTTATTATAAAAGGGTTAAGTGAATCTATATTTTGGGCATTTTTATTAATAGCTATTTGTATGATTTTCTTATTTAGGTCCTTCCCCATATTAATGTGTTCGTTAATCCCCAATATCGTACCCTTGTTAATGACTGCAGGCATCATGGGTTGGGTGGGTATTTCCTTAAAACCATCTACTGTATTGGTATTTAGCGTGGCATTAGGAATTGCTATTGATGTAACTATTCGCTTTTTGGTGAATTATAAACAAGAGTTACCTCGTTTAAATAACAATGTAGCTATAACTTTAGTACAAACTATTAAACACACAGGCATCAGTATTATTTATACTTCCTTGGTGTTGGTTGCTGGATTTGTAATATTTTGCTTTAGTGATTTTGGTGGCACAAAAGCCCTAGGATGGTTAACATCATTAACCCTAGTGGTAAGTACCCTTACTAATTTAATATTACTACCTGCCTTGATAAAAACATTTATCAAGCAAAAGTAGCGTACCCCAATTGATTAGTGTAAGATATTTGTAAGCGTATCTTGTAATGCTTGGCCTCTTAATTCCTTTGCAATAATATTTCCATTTGGATCTAATAATACATTAAATGGAATTCCCTCAATCTGGTAAATAGTTACTACAGTGCTTTCCCATTTTTTCAAGTCACTAATATGTTGCCAGTTTAATTTATCAGCTTTAATGGCTTCCAGCCAATTTGATTTTTGATCATCTAAGGAAACCCCTAAAACCGTAAAGTTTTTCTTTTTAAATTTTTCGTAAGCTGCTACTACATTTGGATTTTCTGCACGACAAGGTCCACACCAGCTTGCCCAAAAGTCAACTAAAACATATTTGCCTTTTAAACTACTTAGCATAATTATTTTGCCAGTAGGGTCTGCCAATGCAATTTCAGGTGCCGGTTGTCCAATTGACAAAGGGGTTGTTTTAGTATTTGTTTGCACTTGAGTGTTAAGCATATTAGCAAACTGAATGAGGGGATCTGCCTTTGTTTTTTCGGCAGTTGCTTTTGCTAAAGCCAATACCTGTGCGGTTTCCATAGATCTTAAACTCAATCCCAATAGATAATAAATCATTGCAGGACTTGTGCTGCTATTGATTGTATTTTGTACGAATTTATTTAGGTTCTCAATCTTTTCAACTCTTTGCTTTTGCAAAAAATAAATGGTACTATCTTTTGCTTGTTGCTTTTGCAACAATTCCAAACTGTATAGTGTAGAGAAAATAGAAGAATCTTTTTTACGGTATTCTTTTAAAAATGAAATAAGAGATTCAGTTGTTTGAGATCCTTTCACTGAATAAGATAAATAGTTTTTTGCATCTGCATTAATTTGAATGTTCTTTTCGTCGTTTACAAAAAGAATTTCCATTTCTTTTTCGGTAGCTATTCGATAAATACCTTCTTGTTTAGCAATAAAATCAAAACTATATTTTCCTTTTTCGTCAAGTGTAATGGAATCCAAAGTGATAATTGGTTTTTCACCAAATGGAATTTCCTGAAGCAATAATTTTTGATTAGCCGCATTTTGAATGGTTCCAGCAATATTGTATCTAGCTTCTCCATTTTTACTGTTGCAACCCACTAAAGTGATTAGTGCTAATGCAAAAAGAACTGTCAAACTTCTTATTTTCATACTATTTTATTTAGACAATTGCGCTTCAAGCAATTGTGTGGTGATTTTTGGATCTGCTTTTCCTTTACTTAATTTTTTTACGTCTCCTACAAATAAACCAATTAAACCCTTTTTACCTTTTTTATATTCAGCTACTTTATCTGGATTAGCTGCTAATACTTGTTGTACCCAGCCGCTTATTTCGTCCGAAGAATTTGTTTGTAATAAATTATTGTCTTTTGCAAATTGAGTAGGGGATTGTGGAGTTTCTAAAATAGCCTTGAAAACCTTTCCAGATGCAACTGAAAAATTTAATTGCCCTTGCTCCACCAAATCCAATAATTCCACTAAGTGAGGTATTGCATTTTCTAACACTTTATAATTATAGTTGTGCTCATTTAAATAGACTCTAATGGGCCCAATCATCCAATTTGCAGCGGCCTTATAATGTTTAGTTTGTGTTGTCCATGCAATATAAAAATCAGCTTCTTCTTTATTTTCAGTCAATTGACTCATATCGTAATCGGATAACCCAAATTTATCTTTCCATTCCTTTTTTAATTCATTCGGTAAGGAAGGTAAATCTGCTTTAATACTTTGGATGTACTCATTAGTCAAATGGAAGGGTGCCAAATCTGGATCAGGGAAATACCTATAATCATTGGCATCTTCTTTATCTCTAATTGAAAATGTAGTATCGTTGCTTGCATCAAAGCTTCTGGTTTGTTGAATAATAGTTCCTCCTGTTTCTTTTAATTGAATCAAGCGATCTATTTCATATTCAATAGCCTTTTTGATATTTCTTATTGAATTCAAATTTTTGACTTCTACTTTTGTGCCTAATGTAGTTTCTCCTTTTAATCTCACCGATATATTGGCGTCACATCTTAAACTACCTTCTTCCATATTGCCATCGCAAACGCCCAGCCATCTTACCAACTTTCTTACTTCGGTAACATATAAAAATGCGTCTTCTGCTGAATGAATACAGGGCTCCGTCACCATTTCAATTAGGGGTGTTCCTGCACGATTCAAATCAATTAAAGTATGCGTAGGTGAGACATCGTGAATACTTTTTCCAGCATCTTCCTCCAAATGAATACGATTTAACTGAATTATCTTTTCGCCTTCTGTTGTTTGTATGTTTATAGTTCCTCCAACGCAAATAGGAGTGGTGTGTTGTGATATTTGATATCCTTTTGGTAGGTCGGGATAAAAGTAATTTTTTCTTGCAAAATAGTTGTCTTCAGCAATAGCACATCCGCATGCAAATCCCATTTTTATCGCATACTCAACGGCTTTTGTGTTTGTTTTAGGAAGGGTTCCAGGATGACCCATTGTAATTGGACTAATATGGGTGTTAGGATCTGCACCAAAACTTGTTGCATCCCCACAAAACAATTTACTATTGGTAGATAATTGCGCATGTATTTCTAATCCAATAACTGCTTCATATTTATCCATATTCACCATATTGCAAAAATACAAGAAAAGGAGCATTTAATGCCCCTTTCATGTGATACAAAAATGCCCCCATGTTTACCTGGGGGCATATGATAATGAGTAGTGAATTAAGTATTGTTAGTATGGTCAAGCTTATAAATCAGCAGATTTTAGTTTTTTAGGTATTTTTACTTCTATCTCCTTTTTTTCGCCATTTCTTAAGACGGTGAATTTTAATACCTGTCCTTCTTGTAAATAATTCCATTTTAGATCATTGACATCTGTTACTTTATTTTCATCAAATTCAGTGATGATATCATTTGACTTTAATCCTGCTTTTTCAGCTGGTGATCCAACGATTACATTTTTAATTTTTACTCCTTCGCCTGATTCCAAGTCTTCAACTGAGATGCCTAATTTTGGTTTTTTATTAATGCGCGCATTTAATGCATCCAATTCAGGCATTTCAAAATTAAAATTTTGATCAGGGCTTATTCTAAATCCACGACCAAGGTTGTTTGGCATTTGTCCATTAGGATATGAAAAAGAAAATGTTTTAGGTGTGTTTAAAGTTTTATTTTTTGCAAGTGTTGTATTTGTTTTTTGTTCTTTACCGTCTCTTATAAATGTAATGGTTACTTTTTCTTCAGGTTTAAATGCGCCAATTGCATCATAAAGTGATTTTGGTCCATCAATTTTTTTTTCATTTACCTTACTGATGATGTCCTCTTTTTTTAATCCCGCTTTTTCAGCAGGGCTACCTTCGCTCACTGTATTTATTTTTGCTCCTTTCTCGTTTTCTTCACTGATAACTCCCAAAAACGCTTTATTAGCTTGTGGTGTAGGGGATACCATATCTATCATATCATCCGAACTTAAATCATCTCCTTCATTATGATTTGATCCCTCAGAAAATTCTTGAATGATTACTTTGTCAGGAGATTTATTACCTTTTTCTACTTTGATCATCTTAGATTTTCCAGTCAATTTTAACCTTGGATCATTTTTGTCTGCAGGCTTGCCGTTAATGGTAATTTTATCTCCATCCACAACAATTGATAAATTAATATTGGTATCAATTACTGTTTTGTAATTTGTATCATTCGTCTCAGGGGCTAGCTTATTTTTAAGCGTAATTTCAACAACCCCTTTTTCTCCTTTCTTGCCATATTTTTTAGTGGCGCTTTCTCCTTTTAATACATTTATTGATTGAATATTGTTGGGGTCAAAGTCATCCATTTTTGCAGCGGTTTCAATTTTACCATCTACTACAATTAATGGATTGTCATTACTACTTTTTGTAGTTTTATTGATAACAATAACTTCCTTTTGCGCATTTACAGTGGAACTAATAAGTGCCAATATTCCCAGTCCTAATATTATTTTTTTCATGTTCATAGGTTTAATACGAATAAATTTGTAAACCAAAAATAAGGAAATATTTCAACTACGAAACTATTCGGAAATGTTAAATTTTATAAAAAATGACTTCATAAAAAAGGCCTCAGCAGCGTAAGCCAAGGCCTTTAATTTCAATTATTTATAGGACAGATCACTTATTAAAGCATTGATTCAATCGTTTCAATTACCTTATCTAACTGAGTGGCATCCTGTCCTCCAGCGGCTGCCAAGGTTTTTTGGCCACCTCCACCACCTTTAATAAATGGAGCAATTTTTTCTTTAATAATTTGAGGAGCCTGCCACCCTTTTTCTTGCACTAGGTATTCAGAAATAGATAATACAACAGCCGCCTTTCCTTCAATTTCATTCGCTAAAACAATCACTGCTTTTGATTGAGTAGCATTTAATAATTGAGCTAATTTTTTCAAATTATCAGCGCTGTTTAAATTCACTTTAGCTCCTAAGAACGCTATGCCGTTTTTGTCAACAAACTTACTTGTATAAGTTTCCACTAAGCTATTAACTAACTGGGCTTCCTGACTTTCTAATTTTTTATGCAACTCTTTTTGGGTAGTTTGTAAGGTTGCAATGGAATCATTCAAAACATCCACTGATGAATTTTCATTCCACTCAGGTGCAGTAAATGCGGTAGATAATTTAGCAGCAATGGTAGCGCATGCTTCAGTTAATTGAACAATTTGTTTATGTAATTTTTCATTCACTGCAGTTAAAAATAAATTAGCTGCATCACCCACTACCGCCTCAATTCTTCGTACACCAGCTGCTACCGAAGATTCTGCTTTTAAGACAAAGTTCCCTATCTCTCCTGTATGACCAACATGAGTTCCACCACATAATTCAATTGAATAATTTGGATCCATTATCACCACGCGTACTTTGTCTCCATATTTTTCTCCAAATAATGCCATGGCGCCTAATGCAATGGCTTCATCCTTACTCATTTCATTAATTACAACAGGTACATTCTCTGTAATTTTCTCATTCACCATTTTTTCTACTGAAGCTATTTCAGCATCTGTCATTTTTGCAAAATGTGAAAAGTCAAAACGCAATTGTTCGTTATTTACTAAACTACCTTTTTGAGCAACATGCTTACCTAAAACATTACGAAGGGCAGCATGTAACAAGTGTGTTGCAGAGTGATGTGCAGTGGTATTTTTTCTTAACTGCAAGTTTACATTTGCTTTTACCGAAGTTCCAATGCTTGCAGGAAGACTATCTGTAAAATGTATAAATAAATTGTTTTCTTTTTTGGTATCTGTTACTTCCAATTTTGTACCATCCTCGAATTCAAAAATTCCTTTATCACCCACTTGACCACCGCTCTCCGCATAAAATGGAGTAGTAGCTAATACCCATTGGTAGGCTTCTTTTCCCTTAGCTTTTACATTACGGTACTTTATTATTTTTGTATTTGCGGCTGTTTCGGTATATCCAATGAATTTAGTTTCTATATCCTCTGTCACTTGAATCCAATCTCCTGTATCAATTGCAGTTGCGGCGCGGCTTCGATTTTTTTGTTGTTGCATTTCAGTTTCGAAACCTGCTTCGTCTACATTTAACCCATGTTCACTTGCAATTAAACGTGTTAAGTCCACAGGGAATCCGTAGGTATCAAATAATTCAAATACTAATTTACCTTCAATGGTTTGTCCCTTGCTATGTGTATTGGTAATGTCATCAATTCTTTTTAACCCTTTTTCTAATGTTCTTAAAAATCCTTCCTCTTCTTCCTTCACAACTTTACTTACAAATTCCAATTGACCATTTAGTTCTGGGAAAACATTTTCAAATTGTTTAGCAAGCAATGGCATTAATTGATGCAGCAATGGTTGCTTATAATCCAAGTAAGAATAATAATATCTTACTGCTCTTCTTAAAATTCTTCTAATTACATAACCTGCACCTGTATTTGCAGGAAGTTGTCCGTCAGCAATGGTAAATGCAATGGCACGAATATGATCTGCAATTACTCTAAATGCAACAGCTTGTTTGCTATCACTAAAGTCATAGGTTTGCCCCGTAATTTGTGCGACTAAATTAATGGTCCCTGTGAAGACATCGGTATCATAGTTGCTCTTTTTTCCTTGTATAACACGCACCAATCGCTCAAATCCCATTCCTGTATCCACATGCTTAGCAGGTAATGGTTCTAGACTGCCATCTTTTTTACGATTGTACTGAATAAATACATTATTCCAAATTTCAATTACTTGTGGATGGTCTTTATTAACTAAATCACGACCAGGTATTTTTGCAATTTCTTCTTCACTACGCATATCAACATGTATTTCACTACATGGGCCACAAGGACCGGTATCACCCATTTCCCAGAAATTATCCTTTTTAGTTCCGTAAATAATTTTTTCATCTGGCACCCATTTTCTCCATTCAGCTAACGCAATACTTGATTGTGGTAAATTTTCAGCAGGGTCTCCTTCAAAAACAGAAACATATAATCTTGCAGGATCTAATTTATATACTTTGGTTAATAATTCCCAAGACCATTCGATGGCTTCTGCTTTAAAATAATTTCCAAAACTCCAGTTACCCAACATTTCAAACATAGTATGGTGATAGGTGTCAACACCAACTTCCTCTAAGTCGTTATGCTTTCCACTTACCCTTAAACATTTTTGCGTATCGGCTATTCTTGAATGTGCTGGAACTTGATTTCCTAAAAAATAATCTTTAAACTGATTCATCCCTGCATTGGTAAATAATAGGGTTGGATCGTTTTTAACAACAATGGGTGCCGAAGGAACAATGGCATGTCCCTTAGATGCAAAAAAATCTAAAAACTGTTGTCTAATTTCTGAACTTGTCATCATGGATCGGAATTTTAAGCTATTTCTTCCTTAATAAGCTATATTTGTAAAGTTTTTTAAGGAGCTTCAAAGGTAAGGAAATAGGCCCTTTTTTAATTAAAAATATACCTAATAATAAGGCTTAATCAATGAAGAAAATCAAATATTACTTTAATACACACACCCTAAGATTTGAAAAAATCGAAGTACCGCTTAGGGTGCGTTTGTTACAGCTATTTGGTTTTATAGCAGCCGCAATTACTACCGGAATTATCATTGTGATCCTTATTTTCCAATATATTGACTCTCCAAAAGAAAAATTGTTACGTCAACAAAATGAGTCTTATAGAGAAAGCTATAGCGTTTTACAAGAAAGAGTGAAGCAATTGGAGTTGCAGATGTCCGAATTGGAGAATAGAGATAATGATGTGTATAGGTCCATTTTTGAAGCAGATCCAATACCAGACAGCGCGCGTGTAAAAGAAATGGAAGCTAAGAAGGAAGTGAGACTCATTCAAAATTTATCCAATTCCGACCTTATTAAAAATATGGTGGAGCAGCTGAATAAATTAATTTTAAGAGTTGCTTACCAAGGAACTTCTTATGTTGAAATTACCAATATGGTTAAGAATAAGGAAAAATTATTAAAAGCAATTCCTGCCATTCAACCCGTTAGCAATAAAAATTTAAATAGAATCGGTGGAAGTTTTGGATATCGTGTAGACCCTGTTTATAAGGATTTTCGTTTTCATCAAGGGTTAGATTTTACCGCACCATCAGGTACCCCTATTTATGCAACTGCTGATGGAACGGTTACTGCTGCTGGATTTAGTACCGATGGGTATGGTAATAAAGTAGTCATTAATCATGGCTATGGTTACCAAACTTTATATGGACATATGGTGCGTGTTAAAGCAAGAGTGGGTCAGTCAGTAAAAAGAGGTGAAGTGATTGGTTATATTGGTAGCACTGGAAAAAGTACAGGACCACACTGTCACTATGAAGTGATTAAAAAAGGAATCAAAGTGGATCCAGTGTATTATTTTTATAATGACTTAACACCTGAGCAATTTGATAGATTACTCAAGGCCGCTGCAAATAATAAACAAAGTTTAGACTAATATTTTTTGTCAATTATTAGTATCTACATACACCAGCCATTAACTACTGTGGTCTGCTATAATTTTCCAACCATCTTTTGTTTTTCTAAATAGTAGGGTATACACACCATTCAAATTACCCACTGTTCTGATTAATTTCCATTTCCCAATTACGAAATAATGGTCATTATTGATTGGCTTGAAGCTAATGATTTCAAATTGCAAAGTGCCCATATGACTTTTGTCTGGGTAGCTTTTTTTGTAATTCGCTAAAGTATTTTCATATCCATAAGTGGGCCCAGATTTACCAATAAAAACAAGACTGTCACTATGTAAATAGCCCACCATGAAGTTGTCTAAATTGCCACTATTCCATGACTTTATTTGATTGTCTAAAATGGATTGAATGGCAGCAATATCTTTATTTTGAGCGTAAGTAATTTGTGAGTTACAAACTTGAGCCATCATAATAGTGAATATAAATATCCATTTTTTCATAATAGTGGTTTTTAAAATGTAATGAAAAGATATGATAAATAAATAAATCTCCCTAATTTGTGCATATGAGTTATAAGACTTTTTTGAAAAATGATTTAAAGTTAGCGCCTTTATTAAATGAGGATACACATGTATTAAAACGCCGAAAAAATACATGCATCAGATTAATTGTTAGTATCATTAGCCAGCAACTTAGTACTAAGGTTGCCAAAATTATATTTGATCGTTTTTTAGATTTATTTGAAGGGAAGGAGCCTAGCTGTGAACAAGTGCTTTCAATGGATCCACTAAAATTGAGAGGGATTGGTTTAAGTAATTCTAAAGTAGCCTACGTACAAAATGTAGCGCAATTTTTTTTAGACCATAAAATCACGGACAATCAATTGTATAAAATGGATCCCGAAGAAGTAGTTGTTTTGTTAACACAGATAAAAGGGGTAGGTAGATGGACGGTTGAGATGTTATTGATGTTTAGTCTTGGCCACGAAAATGTATTTGCAGTAGATGATTTAGGTATACAACAAGCAATGATTAAGTTGTATAATATTAAATATGAAACCAAGAAAGAACTACACACTAAAATAATAGCAAAGTCTAATAAATGGACTCCTTATAAAACCTATGCCTGCTTGCATTTATGGAAATGGAAGGATACTAAAGCGCCAGTGTAAATTATACAGAATTTCTTGCAGCGTTAATAATACCAAACATAGTTCTTGTCAATAGCTTTTCATATGCCTCTTTAAGTTCGGTACTTATCAATGGATCTTGAACTTTGCAAAGTGCATATTGTTGTACAGTTAACAATGGCAATACAATTCGGTCTCTTAATAAAATAGAATGCTTTGCAACCGTATCATTTTCCATTAAGCTATTGGTATTGCTTAATTCAAGATATAGCTGCGTAGTTAGTTTAAACTCTTCTTTTATTTCATTCCAAATAGTGCTGTAGTCAGGATCTTTGTCAATGTATTTAGTAATAGCAAAACTAGATTTTACCATACTCATCATACTATTGTCGATTAATGTTTTAAAGAATCCTATATTATTAAATAAAGATTGCACTTCCTTCCACATTCCTTTTTCTTTAAGTACTTGCAAAGCGGTACCCACTCCAAAGAAACCTGGAACATTTTGTTTTAATTGACTCCAACTTCCCACAAAAGGAATAGCTCTTAAATCTTCAAATTTCAAAGTATTTCCAGCGCCTCTTTTTGCAGGGCGGCTAGCAATATTACTCTTGCTATAATAATTTAGTGGACTAAATTTTTGCAAATAAGGCAAGAATAGTGGACTTTCTTTTAACTGCTGATAAGAGTGATAACTAATATTTCCAAGCTCTTCTAATATTAATCTATCCTGTTGAGACAATTGTAGTTTTGTATCTGCAAATAATTCGTGACTCACACCTGCACTCAATAATTGTTCTAAATTAAATTGAGCCGAATGGATAGTTCCAAAATTAGACGTAATGGTTTGGCCTTGTATTGTTAATTGAATTTCTTCATTTTCAATTTGGTTGCCCATGGAAGCGTAAAACTGATGTGTTTTTCCACCACCTCTACTTGGTGGGCCACCACGACCATCAAAAAATTTTACAACAATATTATTCTTCCTTGAGCTATTGGTTAATACTTCTTTTGATTTATAAATACTCCAGTTGGCTTGTAAATAACCACCATCCTTTGTTCCATCACTAAATCCAAGCATGATGGGTTGTTGCATTTTTCTGGCTGCAAGATGTGAAGCGTATGTTGGATGATTGTATAAATATTCCATTATTTGCTCTGATGCACTTAAGTCATCAATAGTTTCAAATAAAGGAACAATATCAACATTGGTTAAATTTTCATCCCAGCCACACAATCTAAACAAAGCATACAGCTCCATTACATTTACCTCGGACTGACAGTTACTTATTATATAACGGTGACATCCTGCAATTCCATTCATCTCTTGAACTTGCGTAATTGAATAGATACTTTCAATGGTATCTTTTGTGATGGTTTCTGTAAATAAATTAGGATCAACTTTATCTGCTATGGTAATTAAACTGGCTATTTTTTCTTTAGCACTTAATTCGGTATAGTTATCTGGTAAAAATCCTTTACCAGTTTTTCCTTTAATTGTTTCATTTACATCTAACAAAACCTGTAAATGTATGCGACTATCTTGTCTAATATCAAGTGAGGCAAAATGGGTTCCAAAAATTTTAACCTTGTTTAAAAGGCTATCTAATTTAGAAAGATAAAGAGAATGGTATTCGTCTATTATCTTTTTTCTAATGGTAGTTAGGCATCCTATTATTTCTTCAACTGTAATTGGTTTACTTTGATCAGGACGAAAAACATTTTCATACAAACCTTCCTCCAATGAGCTTAACAAAGTGTCAACGCCAGCAAATGTTAATTTTCGTTTTAATTTTCTTACATCTCGGTAATAACATACAATAATGCTACTTCGTAATGCCTGCGCTACTTTTATGGTAGTGGTAGCATTCACAAAAGGATTGCCATCCCTATCACCTCCAGGCCAAAATCCAAGCTCAATAAACGGATTTGTACTTTCAAAAGTATTATCAAACACATCATTCACGATGGTATTGTATATATTTCCAATTGAATGATAAAATACATTTTCTAAATACCACATTAAAGTTAAAGCCTCGTCCGTTGGAGTGGGTTGTTTTTTATTAAAGAAAGCGGTTAAGCCCAGTTGCTGAATATATTGGTTAATGGTATTGTAATCATTCTTTGCAATTGCTTCACCCATATCATGGATGATTCCTAATACATTTGAGGGGTAAAATTGAGTAGGATGTGCAGTAAGTACAATACGTACTTTAAAATCTTTTAATTTATTTTTTAGTGCTTGTGTTTTACCTGTAAATCCTGCTTCTCTAATTAAAGCTTTTATACTACCAGCGCCTTCCATATCGTTCACGGTGGTAAATGCGGCATCTTCAATAGCATCAAATAAAACTACTTGACGTTCCATGTATTGAACGTATTTAAACAAGTGATCTATTTTTTCTGATTCGGTGTTAACTTCAGTCTGACGATTAAAAAAGTAATCAATAATTTCAATTGGTGATTTCCCTTTCCCATATCCATCTTCACATGTTTGAAGCATAATTGGAAGTAATGCACCTACATTTGCTATTCCAGAATAGGGTAGCGCAGCGAATAAACTATTATAGATAATGTACTTGTCAGATACATTGCGTCTAAATTGTCCAGAATAATTATTAATTGAACTTGCCATAATTGTAGCTTAAAGATACTACAAAAAATGAGAAGATTCGCTGAAACCCTTGTCAGCATTGATTCCTAATGAATGTTTGTTTTAAGAGCTGGGGGCGTGGATATAGGTTGGGTATTTAATATCATGATAAAAAGCAAATGTCCATTGAGCTGCACCCCCTTGTTCCCACCACATTTGTCGCCATTGCATGGCGGCTTTACCATCCATATCATATTTGGCAATAAATTTGGATTTCATTTGCTGAAGCTGTGGTGCCACATCGCCTCCAAAGAAAAATGTGGTATCTGACTCTTTAACCCAAGCTACTTGGTGGTACAAACTATGCCCAGCAGTCAGTTGGTAATGTATTACGTCCTCTATAACGCCTTCATCTTCGGTAAGCCAAACCACACCACTAAAATCTTCTAACATGCTCACCTGTTCGGCTAAATAGGAAGGGTTTTCACCACTTACTGCTAAATCATATTCTCTTTTTTGAATATAATATTTTGCGTAAGGGAAACTAATAAATCGTTCATTATGTGTTGGGTGAATATAACTGATCCCACCTGCATGGTCTTTATGCAAATGACTCATAAAAACTTTAGTGACACTTGATGGATCAATTCCATTGTGCATTAAATTTTCATGCAACTGAAGGGTGCCCGATTTACCAATATAACCAAGTCCAGTGTCAAATAAAATAATATCCTTATCGGTAACTACAACAAATGGCTGAATTTCTACAAGTATACTTCCTTTAGGCCTGTTTTGCAAATTTTCGGAAGCAGTATCAAAAGGAACAAACACTTTAGTTTGATCAATCGTAAAGCTACCTTCGGATAATGGATAAATGCGCATACTAATAAATTATCTTAAAACCATTTGTCTGTCTGCATCCAATCTTAATAAGATAAATACCAATACAGTAAAAGTTAATAAGGATGAACCGCCGTAGCTAATTAATGGAAGTGGAATACCAACTACTGGAAATAATCCAATGGTCATACTAATATTTACGGCAATATGAAAAAAGAATATTCCCACTACACTATAGGCATATACTCTCGAAAAAGTACTTCTCTGTCTTTCGGCAATCCTAATAATTCTAAATAGGAAAAATAAGTATAGGCCTAAAAATGAAGCGGTTCCTATAAATCCAAATGCTTCTCCTAGTGATGTGAATATAAAATCAGTATTCTGTTCAGGAACATATTTCCCTCTTGTTTGAGTTCCTTTTAAAAACCCTCTACCCCAAAATCCGCCCGATCCTATGGCAATTTTACTTTGCTTTACATTATAGTCATCTGGTTTTTTTCCATGTGTTTTTCCAGAAGCAGAAGCAGATTTTTTATTTTGACTACAATCGTATTCCTTTCCAATCATGCTGTAAATTCTGGTACTTTGATAGCACTCAAATACATTGTTAAATATATAAGGAACCACATAACGAATGGTACCAAAACATATTGCCCAGATACCAATCACAACAAGTATACTATTTCTATTACGCTTAAATCGTTTCACCATACTTAATATAAAGGCAGCAGCAATGATGGTTAGTATGATGGCCAGTATAGTAGGTTCTAAAAGTAGAGTAGCAATTACTAAAACGGCAAATGAAATGGCTACTACAAGTATTACTGGAGGTAAACCTTCTCGGTACATAGCAAAGAGAAATGCACTGTACACTAAAGCCAATCCCATTTCGTGCTGCATAATGGATAGTATTGCTGGTAAAGCTATTATTGCTCCAGCAATCAAATGATTTTTTATCTTGGTAAAATCGGTTTCTGGTTTGGATATAAACTTGGCCAGTATTAGTGCTGTAAAAATTTTACATAATTCAGCAGGTTGTAAATTAAACCCACCAGCAATAGGTATCCAACTTTTTGATCCATTTATATTTTTACCTAGTACAAAAGTGGCCAGCATTAACGCTATACCTACTCCATAGGAAATATTAGCAAGTGCCGTAAATACTTTGCTATCCATTAATAAAATAAAGATGCCCACGAATCCACAAAAAATGGCAAAATAAATTTGTTTACTAAAGCTATTTTTTCCTGCAATCAAGGAATTACTCCAATTGATATTAGGATTAAACTCAACCATAAAAATGCATAATATACCAATGGCTACCATTGCAAAGTATAGAATGATAACAGCCAAATCAGTACCCTTAGAAAAATTATTTTGATTAGGTGTGGTTGACATTTTTTGGTTTTAAGTTCTTTTTTTTCTTTTTATTAATGAGTGCAGCACTATCTTTTTTTAGGATGGTTTGATTTTTTGCAGGTGGAATGGAACTTGTTTTATTTAAATTTGAATCCACTGCTTTTTGTATGGTATCTCTAGGCTTTTGTGGTTTTGAAGTATTCTCTGAAACCATTTCCATGTCCCAAACATCTCCTAATTCATCATTATTATATTCAATTGGAGTTAATCTTTCTGTTTTGTTGTTGCGCACATACCAATCCTTAATAGATTGAGGCATTAAGTCAACATTGGCCAAGTAATCTGTTTTAGTTTTACTTTCTGCCGTTAATGTGTCGTTTAAATATTTCTCCATTAATAAGCCACCAATGGGCCCAGCCCAAGTAGCACCAAATCCAGCGTTCTCAACTACCACCGCTACAGCTACTTTTGGATTGTCTTTGGGAGCAAAACAAACAAATAAAGAGTGGTTTTTTCCGTGCGGATTTTGAGCAGTTCCTGTTTTTGCACAATATTCATGTCCAGGCACTTTAATACCCGCAGCGGTACCATACACGGTTACATCGTGCATACCTTCTTTAATAATTTTAAAGATATCGCCGGATATTTTTGTGACTTCTTGCTTAGTTCTGAATTTAGCAAGCAATGCTTTATCATCCTCATCTTCATCTTCTAAGCTGTCAACAAAGTGAGGGGTATAATAAAATCCTTCATTCGCAATTAATGCCATTGCGTTGGCTAGTTGCAATGGTGTTGCAGTCATTCTATCTTGACCTATCCCCAAAGTAAGCATATAACAACTATTCCAAAACTTCGGATTGCCAAAATCTTTATTGTACTGTGCAGTATCAGGAATACTTGCTTTGTTTTCGCTTGGTAAATCGATCCCTAGTTTTCGTCCAAGCCCAAAACTATTTACATATTCCTTCCATTTTAAATAGCCTTGTTTAGCATTGTGGTATTTAGGATTATCAATAGCCATTCGGAAAACTTGTAAAAAGTATGAGTTACAAGAATTGGCTAATGCTAATTGCAAATTGGCTGCATGTCCTGCATTATGGTGTTCACATTTTCTAGGATCACCACATGAAGTGTATAGTCCAAAACAATTATATCCAAAGCTGGGAGTAATTAAACCTTCGTCCAATGCAATTAACGCACCCATTGGTTTAAAGGTGGATCCAGGAGGGTATTGGCCTTTAATAGCACGATTATAAATAGGTCTTGCTGTGTCCGTCAATAAACTTCCAATGGTTCTTCTTCGCTGATTACCCGTTAATAAATTGGGATTATATCCAGGGCTTGAGGCCATTGCAATTACGCCACCAGTTTTTGGATTAATCACTACAGCACTTCCTATTTTATGTTGTAATAATTTTTCTGCTAATTGCTGTACTTCAACATCCATGCTCGTATATAAATTTCTTCCTGCTACAGCTAAAGTATCAAATTGACCTTTCTCAAAGGCGCCTTGTATTTTTCCTTTATTGTCTCTCAAGAATCTTTTTACACCACGCTGACCCATCAATACATTTTCATATTGCTTTTCCAACCCTGTCATACCTGCATAGTCACCCATTTCATATCCTTCGTCTTCGTGTTTTTGTAAAAAGTTAACGTCCACTTCGGCAACATAGCCAAGTACATGGGCAGCAGTATTATAAGGATAATTTCTGATGGACCTTTCGGACAAGGAGAATCCAGGGAATCGATATAAGTTTTCGGTTAATTGTGCGTACAGTTCTGGGGAAAGAAAAGGTTCAAATACACCTGCTTTCACTCTTGAGTTTTTTACAATTACCTCAATCATTCTTTTGTTAAACTCATCTTTATCAATTCGCAAAATTGAGCACAATGCATTTGTATCAACACCCTTAGCTTCATTTGGAATTACGACTAAGTCATAACTAATACTATTTTCAAGTAAAGCTCTTTTTTTTCTATCGTATATAATTCCTCTATCAGGGTAAATGATTTTTCTAAAAATAGCGTTGTTGTCTGCAGCTAATTTGTATTTATTTGAAAATATTTGTAAGCTAACTAACTGACCAATAATGATTACAAAAACAAAACCAATGATAATTTGAATAATACCACCTCGATTAGAATTATAAAGTGCCATGATTTATCTTTTTAGTTTGCGGCGGTTCATAACAAGTTCAACTAAAAGAATTAACAATACACTCATTAAACTAGTAGCTATTACTTTTCCAATGAAGTAAGTGAAATTGCCAAATTGTAACCATTCCAAAAGCACTAAATAAAAATGGTGTATAAATGTTAAAAGGAATACATAAATGAGAAAAGGTCCCCATCCCATGGTACCTACACTTGGTTCTTTATTTACCTCCTCGGAAGTTTCTTGTGCAAGTAATAAATTTAATACAGTTGGTCGTACATAGCCCACAAGTGTTGCTGCTGCTGCATGTAGGCCTGGAGTATTTGTGAAAACATCTAAACTATAACCTAGCCCAAAACCAAGTATGGTTAATGTTAATCGATTGGTTCCAAAAGGAAGCCATAATAAAAAAGTAAAGTATAAGTAGGGCGTAATAAATTGATGCAACGGAGGCACTTCGTTTAAGATGATAATTTGTATCACCAAAAACAAAATAAATCGAATGCTATTTTTTAAAATATTATTCATTATTCACCTCAGGTTTTTCTAATTGTTTTTGTTCAGACATTCTTTTATTTTCAACTAAATAAATATATTCAAGATTGAAAAAATTAGTTGCTGCCTTAACATTCAATGTTAAAAAATTACTTGCCGGGTCTTTAATAATGCTAATTACTTTTCCTATCATTAGTTGAGAAGGAAAGTTGGATGAGTATGGACTCGTTAATACCGTATCTCCAATTTTAGGCACCGCACTTTTTGAAATATTTTTAAGCACTAATACATTCGGGTCAGATCCATCCCATTCGATACTACCTGCTACCTTATCTCTTTTTAACATCGCACTTACTTTACTATTGCGATGCAGTAAGCTCATTATTTTACTATAGTTGTCATTTACTTCAACTACAACACCAACAATACTTCCATCTGGACTGATGGCTGCCATATCTTTAACTACGCCTTGCTTAGCACCACGCTCCACCCAAATATAATTTTTTTGAAGTGTGAAAGTATTGCCCACTACTTTAGCGGGGTAGTAATAAAATTTTCTAATTTTTTCTAAACTATCTCTTCTTAAAACAAGGGTGCCTGATTTTTTGGTCGTATCAAAAGCAACAAAATCCTGCGCCAACTGATTGCGCAATGCCGCATTTTCTGCTACTAAACGAGCATTGGTTTCTTTTAAATTAAAAAAGTATGCCCAATTGTTATAGTATCTATTGATATTTCCAGCTGCTTGATTGGTAACTCCTCCAAAAAAAACTTCATGTGATTTGCTATAGGACGACAACATTACTAATGATACAATTTGCAGTATCAAGAAACTAAAAAAAGTAAGGTTATGTCTTATAAAACCAATGATATTCTTCAAGCGTAAGGACTTTTATTATCTCATGATGAAAGGGAAACGTTGATAATTTTTCAACGCAATACCTGTACCACGCACAACACTCTTAAGTGGATCTTCTGCAACATGTACTGGTAATTTAATTTTTGCGCTCAATCTTTTATCAAGTCCTCTTAACAAAGAACCTCCTCCTGTTAAGTATAATCCACGACGATAAATATCTGCAGCTAATTCTGGAGGTGTTGTTTCCAATGCTCTTAAAATTGCTTCTTCAATTTTGAAAATACTTTTATCTAATGCTTCAGCAACTTCTTGGTAGGATACCATGATTTGCTTAGGAATACCTGTTACCAAGTCTCTACCATTTACTGGCATATCATCTGGTGGATTATCTAAATCTTTTAATGCTGCACCTACATGTATTTTAATTTGTTCTGCAGTACGCTCTCCAATTAATAAACTATGATATCGTCTTAATGCTTCTAGAATATCAGCAGTGAATTCATCTCCTGCAATACGAATACTTTGGTCACATACAATACCTGCTAATGCAATTACGGTAATACCTGTTGTACCCCCTCCAATATCAATAATCATATTACCCACTGGTTCCTCTACATCAATACCAATACCTAAAGCTGCAGCCATGGGTTCATGAATCATATAAACTTCTTTGGCGCCTGCTTGCTCTGCACTATCGCGTACCGCTCTTTTTTCAACTTCAGTAATTGAAGATGGAATACAGATAACCATTCTCCAACTTGGTGGGAACAAAGGTTTTTTTGGATAAATCATTTTCATCAACTCACGAATCATTAATTCGGCAGCATTAAAGTCGGCAATTACACCATCTTTTAACGGACGAACTGTTTTAATACTTTCGTGTGTTTTTTCGTGCATCAACAATGCCTTTTTACCAACACCCAAAACTTCTTTCATATTATTCCTATTCAAAGCAATAATTGAAGGTTCATTTACAACCACTTCGTCATTGTGAATGATAAGTGTATTTGCGGTACCCAAGTCCATCGCAATTTCTTGGGTAAAAAAGTTAAATAATCCCATTATAGTTCAATGTTTTGATAATTCAATTTGAATGTAGCAAAATTCACTTAAATTACTTGAACTACAAAGCTTTTTAATAAAAGAAGCAGAATAATTTTTTTAAAGGCTAAGGCTTGAATTCGTACCCAATATCTTTTCTAAAATACATGCCTTCAAAACAAATCTTGGAAAGGGCTTTTTGTGCGTTCTCCACTGCTGTCTGAAGCTGTTCGCCCTGTGCAGTGGTAGTTAATACGCGACCTCCATTGGTTACTATCTCATTATCCTTAAATGCAGTGCCAGCTTGAAATACAAGGGCTCCTGGAATAGTTGCAGCTTCCGTTAAACCATGAATTGGAAAACCTTTTTGATAGTCACCTGGGTAACCTCCACTTACTGCCATAACAGTTGCATAGGATGCATTATGATATTCAATATTTACGTCTTCCAAGGTTCCATTATCAGCAGCGGCCAATAAACTCACTAAATCGGTTTGTAGTCGAGGTAGAATCACCTCCGTTTCGGGATCGCCTAAACGGCAATTATACTCAATTACATAGGGTTCTCCACCACAATTCATTAATCCAAAAAACACAAATCCTTTATAGACAAGGTTTTCAGACTGAATGCCTTTAATGGTTGGTTGTATGATTCGATCTTCCACCTTTTGCATAAAAACCTTGTCCATAAAAGGAACGGGACTTACACAACCCATACCGCCTGTGTTTAAGCCAGTATCACCTTCGCCAATACGCTTGTAATCTTTGGCATGTCCTATGATTTGGTAGTTAAATCCATCGGTTAGGGCAAAAACACTCACTTCAATACCTTCTAAAAATTGCTCAATGACCACTTTTGAGCTTGCTGCTCCAAATTGTTTGTTTTGAATCATCTCTTCAAAACAAGTCAAGGCCTCCTGATGTGTAAAGGCAATGATAACGCCCTTCCCAGCAGCCAAGCCGTCTGCTTTTAAGACAATCGGTAGGGTATGATTTTTAATATATTCAACCCCTTGATCATAATTTGCATGGGTAAATTCAGCATAAGAAGCAGTTGGAATATGATGCCTTTGCATAAAGTGTTTGCTAAAAGCCTTGCTTCCTTCCAATTGTGCTGCTTCAGCCGAAGGACCTATCACATTTACATGTTGGGTATCCTCATCTTTTGAAAAATAATCATATATACCGTTTACTAGAGGATCTTCAGGACCAACTACAATCATGTCGATTGAATTTTCTAAAACGCAG
>CAIQQR010000095.1 GCA_903874055.1 uncultured Bacteroidota bacterium
TGCAAAGCATATACATTTTCATCAGTAATATAGATTGCTTGTGATTTATCTACCATTTTATCAATAGCAGCAAACTTGCCATCTAATACAAATGTTACAGTAGCACTTGAAAATTTAACCTTCCAATTTTTCATCTTACAATTATTTATGAAGCTTTGTCTTGCAACTAGCTATTCATTATTTTGTTTTGATGGTTGATACTTTCCATGTGAACAGCGTCCATATATTTAGTAACAAACTCATCACTTAATCCTAATTTATTTCCTTTAGATACGGCACGATCTAAAATTTCATTCCATCGATTGGTTTGTAAAATAGTGATTTCATTATTCTTTTTGTATTCACCAATTTTTTGAGCCACTTTCATACGAGTAGATAATACTTGTAACAACTCGTCATCTAACTGATTAATTTGTTGACGGAATTTTTCTAATGCGCTATGGAAGTCTTCGTTTTGAACGTCCTCTTTTCTCCAATGCATACTCTCCAACATTGATTTTAATACATCTGGGGTAATTTGTTGTTTCGCATCACTCCATGCATTATCCGGATCCACATGTGATTCTATAATTAAACCATCAAAATCTAAGTCAATCGCTTGTTGCGCCACTGCTTGTAAAATATCCCTACGTCCGCAAATATGTGAAGGGTCGTTAATCATTGGGATACCTGGGAAACGACGTTTCATTTCAATGGCCAAGTGCCACATAGGTGCATTACGATATTCAGTATTTCCATAAGAACTAAATCCTCTGTGAATTAATCCTAAATCTTCGATACCTGCTTTTGCAATACGTTCCATACCACCTACCCATAATTCTAAATCGGGGTTCAATGGATTCTTAATTAAAACTGGAACTTTAACGCCTCTTAATGCATCTGCAATTTCTTGCACACTAAAAGGATTCACAGTAGTACGCGCACCTACCCATAAAACATCCACATCAAAATGCAAAGCATCTTCCACTTGTTTTGCTGTTGCCACTTCCACTGCAACCGGCATACCTGTTTCTTTTTTTGCTTGCTGTAACCATGGCAAACCTTTAGTACCAATCCCTTCAAAACTTCCTGGACGGGTTCTAGGCTTCCAGATACCTGCACGCATAATATCTACTTTACCTGTTGCAGCTAAGCCTCTAGCCGTTGCCATTACTTGTTCTTCTGTCTCAGCACTACAAGGACCAGAGATAATCAATGGAGCTTTTTTTAATAATGCGCTTACTTTTTGTTGTTGTTCAGTTAAGGTTCCCATTTTAACCAATTTTAGTATTAAGATTTATTTGTTTTATTTTCAAAATTTTAAAATGAGTCCTCGATAATTTATCAAGGACCCATCTACTATTTTTTATCCTTCATTATTGCTAAAGCCTCTTGGACCTCCACTATCTGCATCATTCATGCGAATGCGACGTCCTTTGTAACTTTTGCCATCAATTGCACTAATCATTTTTTTAGCAGCACTTGATTCAATTTCAATCCAACTATTCATATCTCTCATGTCTATTTTTCCTAGCACTTCTTTTTTCAAGTCGCTCATGTCCAAAACAAACTGTAAGAAACTAGCTTTATAAAAACCGTCCTTCGTTCCAAGATTTACAAACAAACGAGTAGATCCTGCAGTTGCACGATTCGCTGTGCGGCCTCTGCCATCACCACGATCACCACGATCTGCTCCACGGTCTCCTCTGTCCCCGCCACGATCACGGCTATCTCCACCGCTTCTGCGATCCGAATATTCGTTACGTCCTCTTTCTCTATTTCGATCTTGCATACCTCCTACATCACGACGACCTTTTTCGGCAGCTCTAACATTTAAGTCAGCAGCATTTTCGTAATAAGCTAAGAAACGATTAAACTCTAAAGCAGCTACGCGCTTCAAAATTTCTTCCTTAGTCATGTCTGCAAATTTTTCTGCAAGCATTGGAACATAAGTTTCATAATCACCATGACTCACGTCGGTTGACATTAATTTATCCATTACATGGAAAAA
>CAIQQR010000096.1 GCA_903874055.1 uncultured Bacteroidota bacterium
GCTTCTCTATCTTCTAAAATTTCTTTTGGATTCTTAACGTATTCTGCTAAAGTTAATTCCTTCATCACCTCGGTACGATTACCTTGTGTAGTATCGTAACGGAAATGTGTTTGCGTTAAAGCAACAGGATAAGTAGCACCAGTTACTTCTAACTTAACATCAGCGCAGCTAAAGTTTACCGTACCATTATTAATGCAAGCCAAAGGATATGCATTTTTACAAGTACCTACTACTGCTTTACCAATTGATTCTGCACGACCATAACCTACTGCGATACCCACTGTTTGAGGGTGTGTACCAGGAATGATTAATACAGGCAATTCAATTGATTTTCCATCCACTGTTAACTTAACCACTTTCTTAGGAGGTTGTACCTCATAAGCATCGGCTTGACCAGCATTGTTTAAGTCAATGTTTAATAAAGTTTTCGCCATTGCTGGAGAAACAATTATATAGTTATCCCAAGTAGCACGTGTTACTGGATCTGGCAACTCTTGCAACCAAGGGTTACTTGCACCTTGTCCAGCACCGATACCTACTTTTTGGTATAATGCTAATTCAATTTTGTTAGAAGCTTTAACAGCATTTACAGCAATTAAAGCACTTGCCACAGCCGATGAATTAATTGTTGCACCACTCACTACAGGAGTTGCAGGATTAATTACACCGTCTTGTAAAGTTTTATTCCAGCCATTTTCACCGCCTAATTTTGTAGACCAGAAATTTTTAACGTAGCTAGTATATTCAGTAGCATCGCCAGACCATTTTAATAAAGCGTCTTGGAATGCACGTGTTTTAAATAATGGAGCGATAGTTGGTTGGATGAAAGAAATGTGACCAGCAACTGGTTCAGCATCACCCCAACTTTCTAAGAAATGATGATCAGGAATTACGTATTTACAAAGTGTAGCAGTTTCGTCTAACTTACCGCTAAATGAAATAGTTGTTTTTACTTTCGCTAAACCAGCTTTTACTTTATCCGCTGCAGGCCATGTGTACACAGGGTTTGCGCCGTGGAATAAAATTGTGTTTACTTTACCTGCATTCATATCATCTACTAATGCAGCAAATTCGCTATCAATACCTTGACGATAATTTACAGTAGCACCAAAATTAATTGTTGTACCATTTGCGCCAATCACATCATTAATGGCGTTTACTATAATTTGAATGTCTTTGTCATTACTGCCGGCAACTACTAATGCAGCACCTTTGTTAGCAGTCAATGCTTTTGCAGCAGCTTCGATACCTGCTTTCAATTTTGCATCCACTCCAGCAATTTCACCGCCTTTCACTGCACTTAATAAAGCAACAGCAATCGCGCCTATTTCAGAAGGACGACATAAATATTTTTCATCTGCGTTAGAGCCCGTTAAGCTAGCCACTGTTTCAAAGTGGATATGCTTGCTCATTGCAGGATTCTTTTCATCAATTTTTTTACCAACTGCATATTGTCTAGCAAATTCAACTGGGCTTAACCAAGTACCTAAAAAGTCAGCGCTTAATGAAACAATTGCTTTTGCTTTTTCAAAATGATAACTAGGAATTACTTTTTTACCGTAGCTCGCTTCATTGGCAAGTAACATACCGCTAAATGAAACTGCATCATAAGTAACATGTTTACTACCAGGATGCTTTGCTAAAAATTGTGCAATTACTGCTTTAGTAGAAGGAGAAGTAATTGAACTTGTAACAATTACAGCACCACCATTTAATTCTGAAGCAATTGCTTTATCTACTGCTTCAAAAGTTGCTTCTTTACCAGCGATGGTTGGGAAACGTAAACGAGCAGTATCATATAAATCTAATACAGCAGCTTGTACTCTAGCTGAAGTACCGCCACCAGTGATAGGACTTAAAGTATTGCCTTCTAATTTGATAGGACGACCATCACGCACTTTTGCAATTACACTCACTACATCACCATCTTGCACATAAGTTGTTGCATAATAATCAGCGATACCAGGAACGATATCTTCTGGTTTGTTAGCGAAAGGAATTGCCTTTTTAATTGGCATTTCACAACTCGCAGCGGCAGCTGCAGCAGCAGTGCTAAAACCTAAATATTTTAAGAAGTCACGACGAGGTGCTTTTGATTGCAAAAAACCACTATGATCTTCAACCATAGGAAGTTCTTCATTGAACTCATTGTTCACCTCTTTGTTATAGGCTTCAGATTTGTTTAATTCCCCAAAACTTTGCCAGTTCTTATTTTGCTCCATAATAATGTATATATAATATTACGCGTCTTATTTAATTCTCTTTTATTTAGATACTAGTAGTGACATTTTTGACACTCCGTACCACCAATTTTTTCAACAGTAATTCCTTTAGTGCTATCCAATTTCCCAGATTTTAAATCTTCATGGAATTTTTCGTAGATGCTATAGAAACCATTGTCTTTAAATTGAACTTTAGTTTGTCTGTGACAGTTAACACACCATCCCATACTTAAGTCAGCGAATTGTTTTACTTCACCCATTTTTTGTATTTCACCATGACATTGTTGACAAGCAATTTGTCCAGCTTTTACGTGTTGAGCGTGGTTAAAGTAAACGTGATCAGGTAAGTTGTGAATACGGACCCACTCAATTGGTTTTGCTTTGCTAGCATCCCAAGGTTGGCCTTCGGTAAATCCTGCGTATTTGTATAATTTTTTAATTTCAGCTGTACCATCTACTACATCACCATTTTCACGCTTCAATGCTTCTCCTTTGTATTCGTTGATAGCAGCGTGACAGTTCATACACACATTCACACTTGGTAAAGTAGCTTGCTTACCTTGGTAAGTTCCAGTGTGACAGTATTGACAGTTAATTTGATTCACACCAGCGTGTACTTTGTGAGAATAATAAATAGGTTGTTCAGGTTGATAATTTTTAGAGCGACCTAAATTCATTGCACCAACAGTAGTCATATAACCACCACCAATAAATAAAATAATTGCAATGAAAGCAATGTATGCTTTGTTTCTGTAGAAAGGCACTGGCTCATTTGCAGGAATACCTGATTTATCATCAGATAATTTTTTCAAGTTGCTGTTAACTTGTAATAAGATTAACGCAACAACTGCTAAGATTAAAGTTAATAAACCAAATACCAATGTGCTATCAGAATCTTCAGCTGGAGCAGCCGCTGTTGCTGTACCTCCCGCAGGAGCTGCACCTGCAGCAGGTACTGATTTAATGTATGCTAAAATTGCATCAATATCTTTATCAGATAAATTAGGAAACAAGTTCATCGCCGTCTTATTGTACTCGTTGTACAATTTGTTAGCGTATGCATCACCTGTTTTCAAAAAAGCTTGGTTGTTCTTGATCCAAGCATGTAAATTCTTTTTATCAGGCCAACGATCTTCAACGCCGGCTAATGCAGGGCCAGTTAATTTTTTATTAACCGCGTGACATGATGCACAGTTTTGGGAGAAAAGAGATTTCCCATCTTGCGCATTCAACTGATTACCGATAGATGAACTAAGGGTGATAAATAGGAAGATCGAAACGATCTTAGCTAGGCTTCTTAAAATTGTCATATACACAAACAGTGTCTAGTGTGGAAAAATATCCTTGAACGGGTGCAAATTTAGTTAAGAAAGCGGTTACATACACAGAATTAAGTGTTTTTTTTATCAATATTTTCATCTTTATATATTGAGTCTCAAGGCGCTGAGGGTTTAATGGTTAAAGATTGTCATAAAAATGTAAGCTTTGATTAAACATATCCAAAAAACTAAGGTTACATGTACTGTTTTTAGAAAAAAAGGGCACCTTTGACTGAAAATAGGATCCATAAAGTCCAAAAACTTAAAAAATGAAGGGAATTAGCAAATTACAAGGAAAATGGGGGGTTGGAGCAGGCCAGTTTTGGTTGATCATTTTAACTTTTGCCCTTGGCGGAAGCCTAAGTGGTCGCGTAACAAGCTTTTTGCTAAAATTGCTGTTTTTGGAGAAAAATTGGGCATTTTGGCTCGTTTATCCCCTATTTTTGACCATTTTATGGCCATTTTCGGTAATTTTCATCAGTTTCTTCACAGGACAATTTCGCTTTTTTAAGGGGTATTTAGGTCGAGTAGCTGGCAAATTATTTGGAGCTGCCGGTGTTGAAAGTTTATCGGCAAATGCCGAAGGTCCGATACATGTGGCCATTTTTGCTTCAGGAGCCGGTTCTAATGCCCGTAAAATAATTGAGTATTTTGAAAATAGCGGCCGCGTAAAAATTTCTTTGATTGTATGTAATGTGCCTGGCGCTGGGGTTTTGGATATAGCAAAGGAAAAAGGAATCCCAACGTTACTTATTAATAAGGCAGAATTTGCGAGCACTGGTTATGTTCAAAGTTTACGTAATGCCGAAATTAATTTTATTGTACTAGCAGGATTTTTATGGAAAGTACCCGAAGTGTTGGTGCGTGCATTTTCGCCTAGCAATATTTTAGATAATAATAATAATACGCGAGGCATCATCAATATTCATCCGGCACTACTTCCAAAGTATGGTGGAAAGGGAATGTATGGAGCGCATGTGCACGAAGCAGTCATTGCAGCAGGTGAAAAAACTTCAGGAATAACCATACATTGGGTGAACGAACATTATGACGAGGGCGCCATTATTTATCAAGCCACTTGTTCAGTTGAGCCTGGCGACACTCCAAATGATTTAGCAAATAAAATTCATGCATTAGAGCATGCACACTTCGCACCAACGATTGAAAAATTGTTGATGAAATAATTATTTTTTAGAGCGCTTTTTTATCTCTTGTGAAAATAAAGATGTTTTGGATTTGAAGTAAGATTTTAATTGTGTCTTATTCATGTGCATTATCTCCAAACTTATTTTATCTCTAATTGCGCGCAATTGAGCCACCATAGAATTATCGTTATTATTTTCGATAGTCAATTTCTTATTCATAATTTAAAATTTCATTGGGAGTTCTAATGTCAAGCGCTTTATAACCTCTACTCAAATTTACTGAATTATACCCACGAATACGATCAACATTTACAATATGTTTAAAGTTCCAACTAACCAATACATCTGCATTATTAATAGTAGCAAGTGCAATATGAATACAATCTGAAATACTTGTTAATCCAACTACATTTTCTTTTATATATAAAGATGCCAACTCCACTGCTTTATCAGAAAAATTAATTAACTCCTTATTTTTTATAGGGATAGAATTTACTAGTAGCTGCAATTGTTTAGGCGCATATGAAATTTCTAATTCAATTAAATAAGAGTATAGTACTAAGAATTCGTTATTGGCTATTTGACTAAAGAGAATCTTTGTCCAAACTTCAAACTCAATATCAAAATAACCACCATATATTGATGTGTCTAAATATATTCTTTTTAACATTCAATAATTTAAGCAAGAACTTAAATCACTTTTATAGTATTAATACTTTTTAGATTATTAATTAGGGAGTATAGTGAAATCTAAAAGAATAAATTAAATCATTTAAGCTGCAAATAAAAGCTAAAGATTAATGTAGTATTCGCGTATTTCTACGTACACTCAGATGAAGTTTGGTTGTGACATCCTATTCTTTCCCGAACTCAATTGACTTTAGCCAATTTAAAATATTCACAGCTTCGTCTTTGTTATTGGAAGCAACAACATTGCCAGTAGGATTAGAGATGGCTACAAAGGTTCCGATAATTCCTTTGTCGTATTTAAATATAGAATAGCTAGTCTTTTCAATATATACGTTAGCTTTATTATCCGATAAACTTTCAATGGTTTTATATAGACCATTAATAAAATCAGATACCTCCATATTATTATGTAATACCAAAGAGTCTGTTTCTTCCTTATAAATTACTTGATCATTTTTATAAACTAAGTGAAGCTCATAAATATTACTAGCCACTTTTTTTTGATAACTTAATTTAACCTTCCCATTATTAAATTGCTTAATCATGGAATTTTGAGCGCTTACATGAAATGCAAATAAAATTGCGATACATGTTACACAATATTTGGGGGATAATATTGTCATAAATGAATTTGAGACAAAACTAAATCAATAAAACTTTCAATTCATCAAATTCTATAACAAGTAATACATATAAAAAACATACATATAAAAAAACCTCACTATGTTAAGTAGTGAGGTTTTTAATTATTATAAAAATTTATTACCCTGGCATGCGAGAAATATACTTCTCTATTTCTTTAATTTGATCTACAACTTGTTTAGTAGTTGGCTTGCAAGCTTTTGCTTTTCTAAAATAATCTTTAGCAGCACGAAACTCGCGTTTATTCATAAATATTTGACACATGCTTAAAAAAGCAACCGCCTCAGATTCTTTATCAGGAATACCAGCACGAATAGCGGCACGAATGTAAGATTCACCTTGCTTGGTGTCTCCTCTTTGCATTGCCATCATGCCTAATTGTAATTTATTAGCACCTTCCGCTTCGGGCATCGCCGAACCTAAATCACTACTTTTTTTCAAATGCTTCTCCGCCGTATCAAAATCTTGCTTCACCATCGCGATGTTCCCTTTAATAGTATAATACGTACTACGAATAGGAGTATATAATAATTGAGGGAACCAAACTGTTGATAAAATACGTTCCACTTCGTCCATATCACCCGCTTCCATTGGGCCTTGCACCAAACGCAATGGTCCAACAAAAAAATGACTGAAAATGCCAATCAATCCCAAAAAATATAAAGGGAAAACAGGCCAAAAACCGGCAACATGTGATAATTCAAGACCTAAACCTGCGGCTATAGCTACTAAACTTAGCCAAAAACGAAACTTAATAATGATATTGTAAAAAGCCATGTGTTTGTATTTGAAGGGCAAAGATACCAAAATATAGTGTCACTTAAAAAGAAGTAGTTATTTTTGCCCTCCTAATTGGGGGTCCCGTAGTTCAATGGATAGAATAGGTGTTTCCTAAACACTAGATCTCAGTCCGATTCTGGGCGGGACCACAATTTAATTAAAACCCTTGTCTATCAAGGGTTTTTGTTTTTACACTATTTCATAATCGGTTGGATTTTTGTAAAGTGTGTAGCAAAAGTGTGTAGCAGATTGCAGAATTTAAATGTTCCTTATTATATAATTGCCATTTAAATCACTTTGCTTTAAAAAATGGTTAGAATTTTGTCGGGACTTAAAGAAATAGGTTGTTAAAAATGTCTTATGTGATTTGCTCATAGCAAATATTCTGGCTATTATTGTTGTTCAATTAGAACCAATGATAAATGCAGAATTAAAGGAAAGATTTGAAAAAGTCATAGAAATTAAAAATATAGATTGGGCTGTTATAGATGAAGTAGCAATGAGTGATGCAAACATTCTGCGACCAATAAAAGGAATTGCGTTTGAAGAATATTTAAAAAAAATAATATTACAAAGATACCCAAATACAATAATCACAGATGGCGTTGGAGACAGTGATATTGATTTAATTGTAAACGATAAAAAGGTTCAAGTAAAAACTATTGATAAAGGATCAACTAGACCCAACATTTTTGTTGGGGTTGCACTTCATAAAACACATGGAGATGAAACTAGACCAAATAACCTATACAAAAAAAATAATCCCACATTTGATATATTAGCTGTTTTGCATCCAGATAGCGGTGTTTTACTTATCCCATATTCAAATATTCCAACTAATAAAACATGGACAGATCACCTTGCGGATCCTGCACAATTTGATTGGAATTCAGAGTGGTTAAACAAGTGGTCGGTTCTTGATGCAGACATGATAGACAATGAAACTTTAGATACAAGAATAATTCCACAAAATTCAATGCTGCCAAATTTAAGCAGAGAAACATACTTAGAAGATTATGAAATTATTGAAATGCTGTGTAAACCACAATATTTTAGAGCTGCGGTAATGGGTTTAAAAGGCAATATAAAAGAACATTGGTTTAAAAATAAAATGAAAAGTATAGGGCTTATTACAATTGATCCTATTGGCTCATATTCAAAATGTGATGTCATTATTCAAAATAAGCAAAATCAACATAATAGGGTTCAAGTGAAAGGAACATCTAAAAATATGTGCTCTTTAATTGACAAAACTATTGGTTTTGAAATTATGGGGACACATGGTCAGTTCCCTCATAGGGGATATAAAAAAAGCTCAATAGACTATGTATCAATTATAGTATCAGAAGATCAATTACCAAAAGAATATGAAATTGAAGAAGGCTTACATTTTGTATTGATAAATGTTGATGATTTGCCTTTACATTATCTAGTAGGAAATGGCACTGAAGGGAAGAAGAAAGAATTTGCTAACGAAAAATGGAACCACCCAGAATATTCGGATATCCTTTACCCAAATATTAAATTAAAACATTCTTTGATAGAAAAAGATGTGCACTTTTTACCTCACATTTCAAGTTATAGAAAAAATCAAGGATACGATACAATACCTCTAAATTCAGGTTTCAGAAATGCAGGGCCATTCATTTTAGATAAAATACCTGAAATATTTTTATAACTAATAATTAGTTATAATTAATTCTCTCCCCATTTTTCTTGAAGTGGCATTTGAATTTGCTGTATGATACATCCAATTGTATTCGTGAATATTTGCCCATTTATACAAATCTTTAATTTCATTACAATTATCATAAGTTAAACAAAATTTATGCTTTGACTTTTTTAATTCTTCCATTAATCTATGATGATCTTGAATTTTAAAAGAATGAAAATAGGCTCTTTTTTGATCTGCTAGATAATATGGAGGATCTACAAATATTAATACACTTTTTTTACTTTTCGCTTTTATAACATCACAGAAGTCAATATTTGTTATTTTTGTTCCTTGTAATTTCAAACCTGCTTCTATTATTCTTTCTGGCCATTTATCTGGTTGAACACTTTTAATTGGATGGAACCCCCAATTAGGTTGTTTCATTATACCACTGTATGCAGTTCTATTAATTATAAAATATCTGTAAGCAATATCTAAAGGTTTTTCAAATTTTTTAATTTTTAATTTCTCAAATTCCTCTTTAGAGGGAATGAATGTCTTTACTCTTTTTATTAATTTATTTCTTTCTTTTGGCTCAGAGATAATTTGAAATGTAGTAATTAAATCTGCATCAATATCATTAATCCAATTTGATTTAACTATATGCTTTGTAAAAAATATCGCACCTCCTCCAAAAAAAGGTTCTCTGTATTCTTCATGTGGTATTTCAATATGAGGAAGGATATATTTTGCAGCTCTAAACTTGCTACCAGGATATCTTAAAGGTGGTCTGACTTTATCATATTTAATAACTTTTATTGGCTTAGAAGAAGAAATCTGAGTTTTATCAACATCTTCAAGATCTTCAAATACTTTTAATTGTTTTACAGCCATTAGATAACATAATTTGTGATTACTAATTCATTTCCGTTTTTTCTCTTCTTATCATTGTCATTTGAATTATCTAATCTATATACAAAATTGATTTCATAGATATTTGCCCATGAGTATAATTCTCTAATCTCTTCGCAATCATCATAGGTTAAAAAGAATTTATGTTTGGCTTTCTTTAGAGTTTTCGCTAATCTAATATGATCATCTTTTTTAAATGATTTAGCATAATAGCCTTCCTGATTAGCTAAGTAATATGGTGGATCTAAAAACATTAATACTTTGTTCCCTTTTGTCATTGCAGGAGCTAATATCACTTCTTCAAAATCTAAATTTGTTATTTTAACCCCTTGTATTTTTTCAGAACAAGGGTTAATTCTTTCATGCCATCTATAGGGAGGCAAACTTCTTTTTGGTAAATAACCCCAAGAAGGATTTTTCATTTTACCGCTAAAAGATGTTCTATTAAGATAAAAATATCTATACGATCTTTCAAGACCATTTTTTGGTTTGATATTTTTCACCTTTTCATATACCTCTTTTGATGCCTCCATTTCATCTGCAA
>CAIQQR010000097.1 GCA_903874055.1 uncultured Bacteroidota bacterium
AAAAATGGCGGATGCTATTTTAAACAATGCACCAGTTCCCACAACCGCTCAGGAAGGTAAAAATATTATTCGCATATTAGAGGCTGCTCGTAATAGTGCATTTAATAAAAGAGTAGTAGGCATTTAGTTTATAATAGTATTTGAAAACCTGATGGCACATCCCTACTTAAAGAAAATTAAAAAAATATACGCAGCCAACAGCAACGCAACTATTGCCAAAGGTGCAAAAGCCTATTTGCTGAATCAGTTTGAATTTTATGGTATTAAAACACCCCTAAGACGACAAATATGCAAGGCGTTTTACAAAGCCAACCCAATAAAGGATCATAATGAGTTAAGCGCTCTTATTAAAGCATGTTTTGCCGAACCCCAGAGAGAGCTGCACTATTTTGCCATTGAACTTTTAGGGTATCATAAAAAACTATGGTCCAAAAAAACACTTCCATTAATTGAATGGATGATAACGCATCATAGTTGGTGGGACTCGGTGGATAGCACCAATAGCCATGTAATTGGAAAATTCTTTTTAGCTTATCCGGAATTTATAAATGAGTATACATTTAAATGGACCCGTTCTAGTAACAAATGGTTGCAAAGAATGAGTATTTTATTTCAGTTAATGTACAAAGATAAAACTAATACTACCCTACTCACAGAATACATTGAACATACACAATTAGAAGAGGATTTTTTTATTCGCAAAGCCATTGGCTGGGCCCTACGTAGCTATGCAAACACGGATGCAAAATGGGTGGTAAAATTTGTTAAGTCGCATCCGCAGCTTTCTAACTTGTCCAAACGAGAAGCGCTGAAGCATCAGTAAATATATTTGTGAAACGTATTTACAAAAATTTATACACCAATTCATACTTTCCACTAAATGATACAGGGGGCTTATCGCCATCTTCCTTAATACCTTCCAAATGAAATTCAATAGCTTTTTGTATGTTCGAAATAATTTCATCATTAGTCTTGCCAGTTGAAATACATCCAGGAAGTTCGGGAACATGAGCAGAAAAGTTATTTTCAAGAAAGAAAATTTCAACAATTATTTTTTTCATGTATGAATTAAATTATTTAAATCTAATATAGACTAACTGTCTAATGAAAAGAAACAAACTAATATAAACTTATTCGTTCGGAGATTTTCTAATATGTTGAAAAATAAGTAATTAGTATTATTGTAATCATGCTACGTCTTATAATAAATTTGTAAAAAATAATTAACTAATAATAAATAGTTGATTATTGCAAATAAATATGCCTGAAACAAATTTAAAAACATACCTTTTTATTGATGAAAGTGGGGATCACGGATTAACAAAAATAGATACTGATTTCCCGGTATTTATACTTTCAGGAATATTAATTGAAGAAAAAGAACGCAATTTAATTACACAATCAATTGATAATTTAAAAAGTGAAATTTGGGCAAATGGTGATGTTATATTACATTCAAGAGATATAAGAAAATGCGAAAAAGAATTTAAATCATTATTTGATGAGAAAATCAAAGAAAGATTTTATAGCTTACTAAATGAGATTATTTCAAACTCTTCGTTTAAAATAATTGCATCTGGAATTCAAAAAAATATCTTTATTAAGGAATTTGGAAAATTACAAAATGATGTTTATGAAGTAGCGCTGTCATTTGTGATTGAATTATCAATACTAGCTATGAAAAATTCAAGCTCTATGAATAGTCTAGAAATAATTATAGAAAAAAGAGGAAGAAAAGAAGACAAGCAACTAGAAAGTCATTTTCAAAGGATTCTAGGAAAAGGGACTGGCAAGTTATCTTCCTTAGAAATAAAAGAATTTAATCCAACATTCAAATTTAAAAATAAAAAAGAAAATATCAATTGCCTACAATTAGCTGACTTAATTGCATACCCAATAGCTAGATTTATAATTGACCCGACTAAAGCGAATCCTGCATTTGATATATTGGAGCCAAAAATATATCGTAATAACGAGGGTATAGTTGGCTTGAAGATATACCCATAAAACAAAAAGTCAGGAAAACCTGACTTTTTGCCGATCGGGGACACCCCTTTCCAAATAAATTTGATAAAGCAAAGTTATGCAATAATTTATTGTCAAAACATAATTATTTTTATTTGCAATCAAACCAATATGTTAAACTTATTAAACTACTGGATATTAAGCATTTAAATATAAGAAGTGAAATACGTATTTAAAATACATACAATTATAGTTTCACGATATCCCTAACCCTGCAACGCCTTATACAGTGCTACTGAAGAGTCTACGCCTAGTTTAACATATATTTTTTTCTTAAGTGTAGAGACGGTATTGCATTTAATCCCCAGCGTTTTAGCAATAGTGGTAGTAGACACTCCATTCACTATATGGAGTGCTACTTCCTTTTCTCTAGGACTAAGTTTATTAATATTTATGAGCGAGGGATTTTGCATAAATAATAGTTTGAATCATTAAATATTATTTTACTTGCTTAAATTCATTACTTGAGTTACAGTAGGCATAATCACAATTCTAATACGGCGGTTATTTAAACGGCCCGCTTTAGTTTTGTTATCATCCACAGGAATAAATTCACTACGGCCAGCTGCTATAATACGTTTAGGATTAATCTTATACTTTGTTTGCAATATTCTAGCAACAGCAGTTGCACGATTTACACTCAAACTCCAGTTGTCATTTCTGTTTCCTACAAAGGCTTTGTTATCGGTATGACCCTCAATCATAAAGCTTAAGTCGGGTTGTGCTTGCAATAAACTAGCAATGGTTCCCAATACTTGTTTTGATTGTTTATTTAAATTATTACTACCACTTTTGAATAATATTTTATCAGAGATTTCTACAAAAACAAACCCTTTATTGAGTTTAATATCCGCATCGGCAGCTGTATATTTTTTCATATCGGCCTTAAAGCCTTCCAGCCAAACATTATTGCCCCCATTGGTCCCCTTAGTGGTTTTAATACCTTCCAACTCTGATTTGCTAAGTAAGGAAAGGCCTAACATTTGATTTAAAAACACTTCTCCCTCCGTAATCACTGGAGGCTTATCGGCCAATGCACGATAGTAACTAACACTGTCCTTTAAGCTATTTACATTTTTATTTAAAATGCTTAAGCTTGTTGTAAAATTAGTCACTGTATCGGCTAGCTTATTGTTTAAGCTATCGTATTTGCTACTAAGCATGGCATTCGTATCCAAAGCTTCGTGTAATTTACCTGGAGGTACACAGGATGCAATTGCAAAAACTACTGTGATGATTGTTATATATTTTTTCATAGTTATTTATTTTAATAATTTATAAACCAAATCTTAGTTTAAAGGCATCGAAATTAGTACCCACTTCGGCAGTTGTTAATGCTCTATTATACATATTAACAGCTGAATAATCCCCATAAACGCCATCTCCCATATCCCAGCGATGTGCAATATAATATCCTAATGATGTTGACCTTAAGTTAATGTTTGTGGTTGTAGATCCTAATATTTGACCATTTCGATAAAGTGTTAAATCGGAACCATTGTAAGTTGCAATAATTTGAACCCAATTATTCAAATCTGTCCCAAAATTAGTTGTAGGTTCATAAGTACGCCAACCTCCCATTGCAGCAGTATAATGATAGCTATTATGTACAGATCCAGACCAAGCTCTAGCATTAAAAGCTAAAGCCACATTCACCGTTCCGGATACTTTTTCGGAAAATAAACAAGGAGCGTAA
Organism: uncultured Bacteroidota bacterium; assembly: GCA_903874055.1. Taxonomy (GTDB): domain Bacteria; phylum Bacteroidota; class Bacteroidia; order Chitinophagales; family Chitinophagaceae; genus Sediminibacterium. The sequence continues at coordinate 3,722 of CAIQQR010000097.1, forward strand.
TTTGAACTAGTTAATGGATTTTGATCTCCATTTGTTCCGGCCATTTTTACCCATACCTCAACTGAGTATGCAGTTAAGTTAGCAAAACCTGTCGAAGAGGATGCGTATCCACCAGTACTTGGTATTCTTAAAACACCTCCATTATCACTTGAATAAACTCCACCGCTTATTGAAAAATTAGTGACTGCATTACCCGTAATTAAATTTGACCAATTGGTTGCAGTGGAGGAAAAACTTACTGGATTTGCTGCATCTAAATTTAATATCAACCCACTTGTAACAATATTGGGAGGCGTAAATGGAGCTACAGGTGGTGCTTGGTAATTATTATTTCCTTTAAAAAATGACTCCTGCGCATGTAATGTATATGCAGCGAATAAAATTAATAGTGTTAGCGTTTTTTTCATAATATTTAGCAATTTGATATGTGGTATTTTTTTTGATTAATAAATACCATAAAATATTTTTGTAGAATTATAATTAGATAAAATTTCAGATGCAGTTAAATACCCGTAATAAATTTGAACCGAACCTAGTCCTCCATGAAAATTTGGATCACCAAATCCCCAATTAGATCTTCCTATATAACAATATGTTCTTGTGACATTTACTGGAGTTGGGTAATTATTTCCTGTTCCACTAGGTTGCCCGTCCACATATATGGCAGCAAGTTTTGTACTTGCATTATAGGTAGCACATACAAAATGCCAAGCGTTTAATGTTAATACAGTATTAGCCTGGAACTGAGCACCTTCGATATACAAGCCAGGTGCGCCACTAGTTCCGTATGTATTTGATAGTAATATATTATGATTACCTGCCCCATTTCCGAAATCAATAATTCTGTTCCAGTTTAAAATTTCAACAGGATAAACCCAGCTTTGAATTGTAAATGAACTACCAGTAAAATAAACTCCATTTTTTGCTTGCGCATAGTTTGCATTTCCTCCAGGGAAATTTAAAGCACCTCCATTACCTGTGCCATAGGCCAATGAGCCATAGATAGTGGCATCATTATTATTCCCAGATAAATCATACCAAGTACCAGGGTTTGCACCTTGTGATAATGAATTTGAATTTCTTGCATCTAAATTCAAAACAAGACTTCCTCCATTTGTTGGATTTGTAATAACATTAATAGTATTAGGACTTGGAACTACATAATTATTATGTCCTCCAAACATAGTGCGTTGTGCATTGGTAACAAATGCAACAAATAAGCATAATATGGTAAATAGTTTTTTCATTATTAAAAACCGAAACGGGATTTAAGTGCGTTAAAATTTGTTGTTACCTCGGCAGCAGTTAATGCTCTATTATAAGATTGAAAAGACGCAATTCCGCCCAACCAACTCCAGCCATAGTCATTTGCTCCTGCGCCGCCAATATATAATGTAGTATTATCATTTTTTATTGGAGACCAATAAACCGCTGTTCCAACTAATACACCATCAAAATATAATTTTGTATTAATAGCATTAGCATCAACAACAATTGTATAGTTATGCCAGTTTATATCTGGTATCATAGTTGCTGTATTTACATATCCGCTACTTGCATTAAGAAACGGTGATACTTCTGAATCCCAAACATTCCAAAAACATTTAGCGTTATAAAAAAACATATCAGGTCCCCTACCATCAGGTCCGGCATTAAATAACATACAACTATAAGAATTCAATGCACTTACTTTTGCCCATACATTAAAAGTCATTGAAGTAGTCTTAGTGATTGGAGCAGTAATATAACTTGCTGCAACTTTAGATGTGAAATTAAAATAAGAAACATTGCCGGTAGTTGTAAAAGCAGCTCCAGAAATAGCTCCATTATTTGAACCGGCTAAATCGTACCAGGTAGTTCCGGTACCTCCATAGGAATTATTATTGTTGGCATCTAAATTTTGAATCAGGCCAAGGGCAACTAAGTTGGAGGCAACTGCAGGCGCCGCATAATTATTTTGACTACCAAACATAGTTCGCTGTGCATTGCAAATAAATGCTAAATGAAGTAATAATATGGTGAATAGTTTTTTCATTAATTTCTATAAACCAAAACGAGTTTTAGTAAGATTAAAATGATTGGTCACCTCCGTATCAGTCAACCCTTTATTTTTAAACAACTTAACAATTGAGATATTCCCTGAAAAGCTATAAAAGCCTAATGAACCTCTTAAATCACCGATACGGGTTTCTTGCTGAGCTAATAATGAACCAGGCAATGAATAAGTCGATTTCAAATCACCATTTAGATATAGTTTAGCGGTGCCTGAAATTCTGGAAATAACAATTTGCTGCCATGAGTTCAAAGTAAATGGAATACTAGGCCCACTAACATGACTACTACCATCATAAGAATGTAAAACATTCAAAGAATTATTCCAATACTCTATTCGCAAGGCTGCATAGGAAGCGGCATTTTGATTTAAAGTAATGAAATCAGGATGGGTATTGGCATTTGTTGTGTAAGCCCACATTTCAAATGTAAAATCTCCAGTTCCAAAATCAAAATCAGTGGATTGAGGTAAACTTACATAGGGGTTCCTTCCTCCTTGTGCAATGGCATTACCATTCCCATTAAATATTAAATAGCCAGGATTGGTAGCAGTATGCGTAATTGTATTAATAAGTGTTCCATTATTTCCTTTACCAGATAAGTCGGTCCACGTTGTACCAGTTCCGTTATAACTTGAAGCATTTCCTGCATCCAAATTTAATACGAGGCCTGTTGTAACTAAAGATGGAGGAGCCACGGGCCCCACATAATTATTGTTACCACCAAACATCGTTCGCTGTGCATTAGATATTAATGCAACTAAAAGAAATAATATGGTGAATAGTTTTTTCATAATTTTTTTATAAACCATAAGTTGATTTTTGAGCATCAAATGTGGATGTGATTTCAGAAAGTGATAAAGCGCTACTATAAATCATTGCTTTCCCAATTTTACCTTTAAATGCTCTGTTGGCTTTATCGGTTGGGTCGCAGGCAATATAAAAATTAAGTCCCGTTAAGGCTGAATGAGTGTTGGTATTAACAGCAGTTGATATGCCATTTGCATTACATAAATAAGCGGTTGCAGAATTTGCACTTACCGTTATCGCAATCATTGACCAAACATTATTGGGGACATACAAACCTGAATTCCAGTTATAAGATGCTTGCGTGTCATTCCAATGATACCCTACCGAATTACTTGTATACAAATCAAGTCCGGTTGCCAAAACAGTACTTCCTCCATTACCTGTTCTATTAAAAATAATTCCTGTATAACTTCCTTGGTTTTGAGATGGATTAACCCAAGCTATAAATGTGGCTGTTGTTAAAGAAATATTACTTTTTGTTGTTGTCGCAATAACATTAGCTCCAAATGTGAAACTAGCAGGGCTAGAAGTATATACTGGACTACCCACTAATGTTGCAGTGTTATTTTGCGTACTTAAATCACTCCATGTTGTTCCTGAACCTCTATAATTCGCAGGATCTAAATGTATAATTAGATTGTTAGTTATTATAGTTGGCGTCACTACTGGTCCCATATAATTATTCTGCCCACTAAACATCGTTCGCTGCGCGAATGAGCTGAAAGAAAACAGCAATAACAATATAATAAGCATTTTTTTCATGCTTATTTTAGAAAGTACGAATTGCCCTACCTCTAATCTCTCCACCACTACTGCCAGAACTCCAGTTCCCATTTGCGTATCCTGCAGCGTTATTAGAAAAATTTAAACCTTTAAAACCAAATGAATCATTATCAGTAAAAGTTGTACTAATGTAAAAATAGGACCCTAGATTTAATCCAGCAGTAGCTCTTGCATTATAAAGAATATTTAACTGACTGAAAGTTGGAG
>CAIQQR010000098.1 GCA_903874055.1 uncultured Bacteroidota bacterium
AATCTATGTGCATCGAGAAAGTTTTGTTCGATTTGCCCGGAAAAATTACCCTCAAAATGGAGGATGGCAGAATGATCATTTCTCCATTAAAGTATTTTCCAGATTTACAAAAATTGAGTATCGACAAAAGAAAGAAACATACTATAGTAGATGATAGAACCATTTTGTTTACTTATTCTGATGCTGTATACCATTTAGAGGATTTTATAGGGTTAGAAGCGAATTGGAGAAAGCGATAGTGATAGTTTAAAATCGCCCTAACATCCCCTGCAAATTCATCCAAACTAACTCCTATTGTGGCTATAAAGAAGTTACACACTTAATTTATCAATCATAAAATATCATTTTATCAATCATAAAATCATAAAAATGAGCATTAAAGTCGAAATTATCGATTGATAAACCCATTAATGAGTCAGAATTAATTTCGTATGTATTGACTAAAAGGAAAAAACCGACCAAATTAGGTCGGTTTTTCATTATCTTCTAAAACAATTATTATTTTAGAAAATAACAATTTGTAGCCACAATAGGAGCGAGTTTGGAAGAATTTGCTGCGGATGTGAGGGCGATTTTAAACTATCACTATCGCTTTCTCCAATTAGCTTCTAATCCGATAAAATCCTCTAAATGATATACAGCATCAGAATATGTAAACAAGATAGTTCTGTCATCTACAATAGTATGTTTCTTTCTTTTGTCAACACTCAATTTTTGTAAATCTGGGAAATATTTTAATGGAGAAATGATCATTCTGCCATCCTCCATTTTGAGTGTGATTTTTCCGGGCAAATCGAACAAAACTTTCTCGATGCACATAGTTTTATTTATTAAAGTAGAAGACATGATTATTTTATTTTTATTGTAGTAATTTTTTTACCTGCTTTGACGTTGTTAAATGATTCAATTAATATCGCTTGATTTTCTTTAATCACTTTTAGCGCTTGTTTTAAATCTGTTTCTGAAAGACTCCCTTTATCAGCTACTTTCAATGTTTCTAACCATATTTTAGCTGAACGTTGTCTATTCCCTTTTTCTTTTGCAATATGTAAGTGAGGTGGCTCATTTATCGCATCAAATGCAAAGATAAAAAAAGTCAAAAACTTATAAATCGCAATTTTAGGCATTCAACAATGTTTAACCAAATTTAAACCTAATTGGAATAATAAAATAAATATACTTACTAAGTAGATGAAAATAAGGGCCAAAATAGGGTCTATTTATGCCAGAAAACAAAAACCGACCCAATTGATTGGGCGGGACTGTCGGCTCATTTCATTCGCCGACTTCCTCGGTGGTGATCCTTACCCAAAGCCTTTCAAACAAACACTGCGTGTTCGTTTGGCTTTTTTAACGCTCCCCAACTTACGAAAGCGAGCTTTCGACGTTGTGTCGCATTAAAAAAGCCTCTCATTTGCATGAGAGGCTTTGTAGAGCGTACGGGAATCGAACCCGTATTACCAGGATGAAAACCTGGCGTCCTAACCGTTAGACGAACGCTCCAGGACCCAATTTGTAATCGGGTTGCAAAAATAGGATGCAATCGCTTTACTGCCAAATCATTTTGTATCTTTTTTCATTTAAAATCTATTTTTTCTCGGTTTAAATTCATATCCACGGTGCCGAAATTATGATCAAGTTTTTCTTCCGCAATCCTTTGAAACGACCAACTGTTCGCATAAAACCCTCATTTTGTTGAATAAATCTTAGTTATTTATGATGTTTTTAATGCTTAATTTTTAAAAAGATGGTAACTTAGCGTCTCCAATTGAAAAATTAAAATTTATACTATGAGTTCAGTTAAAGTTGCAATCAACGGTTTTGGCCGTATCGGTCGTTTGGTTTTCCGCCAAATTTATAACATGGAAGGAATTGAGGTAGTGGCTATCAATGACCTTACTTCTCCAGCTGTATTAGCACACTTACTAAAATATGATAGTGCACAAGGTCGTTTTGACGCAGAAGTTAAAGCAACTGAAGATTCAGTAGTCGTTAATGGTCATGCTGTTAAAATCTATGCACAAAGAGATCCTTCTCAAATTCCTTGGGGAGCACATAATGTTGACGTTGTAATTGAATCTACAGGATTCTTTACTGATAAAGAAAAAGCGGAATTACACATTAAAGCAGGTGCTAAGAGAGTAGTTATTTCTGCTCCAGCAACTGGTGAAATGAAGACTGTTGTTTTCAATACCAACCACGAAATTTTAGATGGTTCTGAAACAGTTATTTCTGGTGCTTCTTGTACTACGAACTGTTTAGCTCCTATGGCTAAAGTTTTAGAAGATAAATTTGGTATCGTTACTGGTTTAATGTTAACGGTACATGCCTATACCAATGACCAAAACACATTAGATGGTCCTCATCCAAAAGGCGATTTACGTCGTGCTCGTGCTGCTTCAGCTAACATCGTACCTAACAGTACGGGTGCTGCAAAAGCAATTGGTTTAGTATTGCCTTCATTAAAAGGTAAATTAGATGGTTCCGCGCAACGTGTACCAACCATCACTGGTTCTTTAACTGAATTAACAACTATCTTATCTAAGAAAGTAACTGTTGAGGAAGTAAATGCAGCAATGAAAGCAGCATCAAATGAATCATTTGGTTATACCGAAGATGAAATTGTAAGCTCTGATGTTATTGGTATTCATTATGGTTCTTTGTTTGATGCAACACAAACAAAAATCATGACACAAGGCGATGTTCAATTGGTTAAAACAGTGTCTTGGTACGATAACGAAATGAGCTATGTATCTCAATTGGTTCGTACAGTGAAATACTTCGCAAGCAAAATTAAATAAGCAATCACTTATAGCAAATGCCCTCGATAACTCGGGGGCATTTTTATTCAGTCTTTTTCGAATTCGATAAATTAATTATAAACGATTTTAAATATATTATTATGAGTACTTTTAATGATTTTTCTTTTGCCGGTAAAAAGGCTTTGATCCGTGTGGATTTCAATGTGCCATTAAACGACGCTTTTGAAATTACCGATGATAACCGTATGCGTGCAACAGTCCCTACTATTTCAAAAATTTTGAAAGACGGAGGTAGTGTAATTTTAATGAGCCACTTAGGTCGTCCAAAAGAGGGTCCTACCGAAAAGTATTCTTTAAAACATATTGTTGCACACTTGTCTAAATTATTAGGGGTGGATGTACAATTTGCAAATGATTGTATTGGTGCTGAAGCAGTAGAAAAAGCAGCTGCATTACAAGCTGGTCAAGTGTTATTATTAGAGAACTTGCGTTTTTATAAAGAAGAAGAGAAAGGAGATGTGGTGTTTGCAGAAAAATTAGCAAAATTGGGCGATGTATATGTGAATGATGCATTTGGAACTGCACATCGTGCCCACGCTTCTACAGCGATTATTGCGCAATTCTTTGCTAAAGAAAACCGAACTTTTGGTTTAGTAATGGAAGGCGAAGTAGTGAGTGCAGAAAAAGTGTTGCATGATGCACAAAAACCTTTTACTGCAATAATTGGTGGCGCAAAAGTTTCAGATAAAATTTTAATCATTGAAAATTTATTAGATCGTGCAACCGATATTATTATTGGTGGAGGTATGGCATATACTTTCTTTAAAGCACAGGGTGGAAAAATTGGAAAATCAATTCATGAGGACGATCGTATGCCACTAGCTTTAGAAATTTTAGCAAAAGCAAAAGCAAAAGGTGTAAATATTCACTTGCCGGTAGATAATATTATTGCCGATGATTTTAGCAATGATGCAAAAACACAAAATTGCGCAAGTGGTGAAATTCCTGATGGCTGGGAAGGTTTGGATGCAGGTATTGAATCAAGAAAGCAATTTGCTGCAGTTATTTTGGCAAGCAAAACTATTTTATGGAACGGACCAATGGGTGTTTTTGAAATGCCAAATTTCCAAGCAGGAACTAAAGCAATTGCCGATGCAGTTGCCGAAGCCACTCAAAATGGTGCATTTAGCTTAGTAGGTGGTGGAGATAGCGTTGCTGCTGTGAATCAATTTGGATACCATGACAAAGTTAGTTATGTAAGTACAGGTGGTGGTGCTATGTTGGAATATTTTGAAGGTAAAACATTGCCAGGCATCGCTGCAATAAAAGGATAGTCCTTAATATATTAGCTGAATTTGTCAGCCAGAACTTAATAAAAAGTTAAATGGATCCCTTAACCTTGGTTAGGGGATTTTTTTTGTCAGCTTGTTTGTTAAATTTTCGGACTAAAAGGCAGATTTTATATTTGGTACTTGCTTTGCTCTATCTTTATAAACAAATACAAAACTATGTTACGTAAAAATTTAGGTTTATTCATTTTTTTAGGAGTAATCGTAATCTTATTTGGAATGGGATGTAGCGGTTACAATGGTTTAGTGAACCAAGATGAAAATGTAAATCAATCTTGGAATAATGTTCAAAGTGACTACCAACGTAGAGCGGATTTAATCCCTAACTTGGTTGCATCTGTAAAAGGAGAAGCGAACTTTGAAAAAACAACTTTAGAAAATGTTATTGCTGCACGTGCAAGTGCTACTCAAATGAAAGTAGACGCCAAGGATTTAACACCAGAAAAATTGCAACAGTTTCAAGCCAATCAAGGTCAATTGTCTCAGGCTTTGGGTCGCTTAATGGTGGTTTCTGAAAACTATCCAAACCTAAAAGCAAACGAGGCTTTCCGTGGTTTACAAGCCCAATTAGAAGGTACTGAAAACAGAATCAAAGTAGCTAGAAACGACTTTAATAGTGCAGTAGCTGACTATAATAAAAGAGCAAGATCTTTCCCTTTAAATTTAGTGGCCGGCATGTTTGGCTTTAAAACAAAGGAAGGATTTAAAGCAGAAGAAAGTGCTAGCAAGGCACCGGAAGTGAAATTTTAACTAAGCTCCTTTAAAATAAATATTATGTGGAATCCCTTCAAACGAAGTGCTGATACCTTATTGACTGCCTCTGACAAGCAATTGCTTGTCGAGGCTATTCAATTAGCGGAGAAACATACCTGCGGCGAAATCCGTGTGTATATTGAATCTCATTTAGGTAAAATGGATGCTTTGTCAAGGGCCACAGAAATTTTTTTTAAACATAAGATGAATGAAACTAAAAATCGAAATGGGGTGTTGATTTATGTTGCAGTGAAAGATAAAAAGATAGCCATTTACGGAGATCAGGGTATTTATGAGAAATTAGGATTAGAGTTTTGGTATAGTCAGGTGCAAGAAATGGTTAGTCATTTTAAAGAGATGAATTATATCAAAGGAATTTCAACTGTTATCAAAGAGATTGGCGATACTTTAAGTGTACACTTCCCCTACGACACAACAGACACTAATGAATTATCTGACGAAATAATGATTGGAAAATAATTAATTATGAAAGCATTTAAAATTTTCCTCTTATTTTTTGTTGTTTGCTTTTTGAGCATCTCTAATTTATCTGGGCAAAACATTTTAGCAAAGCCCAATCCACCACAACTAGTTAATGATGTTGCTGGAATTTTAAGTGCTGCTGAAAAAGAAGCGCTTGAAAGAAAATTAGTTTTAATTGATGATAGCAGCTCTAATCAAATTGCAGTTGTCATTTTGCCAACTTTGGATGGTTATCCAATTGAAGATTATGCAACCAATTTATTTAGGGATTGGGGTATTGGAAATAAAAAAACCAATAATGGCATTTTGTTATTGGTCGCAATTAATGATCGTAAAGTTAGAATTGAAGTAGGGTACGGTTTAGAAGGCGCGGTGCCGGATATTACTGCAAATAGTATTATTGACAATGATATTAAACCTGCTTTTCGCGCGCGCGCTTATTATGAAGGAATAAATAAAGCCACCGATGATATTGCAAAAGCAGCCATTGGAGAATATAAAGTGGCTAGGACAAAGAAAGGAAAGGATGGTGGAGGTTCGGTATTAGGATTCATTATTATTGCAATAATCATTGTAGCCATTGTAGGTCGCAGAGATAATGGATCAGGTGGATCTAATATTGGTGGCGGAGGATTTAGCGATATTGCTACAGGTTTGTTTTTAGGCTCCTTATTGGGTGGTGGCGGAAGAAGCAATGGTGGCGATTGGGGTGGAGGAGGAGGCGGTAGCTTCGGAGGCTTTGGTGGAGGAAGCTCTGGTGGCGGTGGAGCAAGCGGTGGCTGGTAAAAATATTTGATGAAATCATTTAATGCATAAAAAATGGGAGCCCAAGTGAAAGGCTCCCATTTTTATTTTCTAATTAATATTAAATCGCGCTGCGTGATTTTTCAATAGTAGCTGAATTAATTAATTAATTAATTAATGCTAATTCACCTACATTTTTGGCAACACAGCACTTACTATTTTCACTAAGTTGTCTTCTCCTTTTTCTTTCTTTGCTTTTAAAATTGATCCAAAAACTTTTTGATTAAAGTAAGCATCGGTCTGTGATTTGTAACTTTCTGGAATTGAATTCCTAAAAGCTACAATTAATTCAATCCCTTTTTTAAATTTAGCTTCATCTGTAGTTTTAATTAATAATGCAGCAAAAGGCATTGTCATATAAAATTTCTCTTCTGATTGAATGCTTAAGCTTTCATATTTGGCAGCAACAAATTCAAACACATTTTCGTCGCCATATTTAGATAAAATATTCGTTACAGCACTATTCAGTCTTTTCTTAATAATATTTTTTGACTCTTTGGTAGCTATTTCAATTGCTGAGGCAGAATCAATTTTCTCTAATGCCTCCAAGGCTGCACCTGAAACTAAGTAGGATGGCTCTTTAATCCATTTCAAATAAAGATCTTTGTAGGTAGGCTTATTCAAGGCTCCAATGGCATCAATTGCAATTTCTCTTACTTCATTTGAAGGATCTTTTAATGCAATATTGGCTATCATTTCTTCAATCTCTGTATTGATTGCAGTTGGGTTATATGCTTGAATTGCTTTTTGCCTAATTATAAAAAAAGTATCTTTCAATGCTAATTTAATGAATGCTTGAGCTTCATGTTTTGCCATGTTTTCTGCTGCTTCATTCAACGCTTCATATCTGTCTAAAAAATTACTTGCATGGTTATATTGATAAATAAATTGTGACAATGGTTTAACATCTTCTTTAGCCCACAGTAACACTTTATCATTGTCCACATTTACATTGTCAGGGGTAATTGTTGCCGGAAAGTAAAAACTATCTACTCTGTTTTTACTCCACACCTCATAATGTGATTTATTATTGGCTACATATACATCAATACCAACAGGTAATTCAAAAACTTTATCCTGTGTTTGAGTTTGTTGCAACACTACAAGCACTTGTTTTTTGTCTGCTATATATTTTTGAGTAATACGAACATAAGGATGTCCATTGTCAAAATACCATTGATTAAAGAACCAATTTAAATCCTTTCCAGTAACAGTTTCAAAAGCCAATTTTAATTTAATTGCAGACCCGTTACTAAACTTATTATCTATCAAATATTTATGCAAGGAAGTGAAAAAAGCTTCGTCCCCTACGTAATGCCTTAACATATTTAAAATTCTTCCTCCTTTTTGGTAACTCACTAAATCAAACATGTCTTCTCTGTCTTTATAAAAAAAGCGGACCAAATTCTTTGCTCCATCCGAAGGGCTACTTAAATAGGATCTTAAGCCTGTGTAATTTTCAAATTGACCAGCATCTTTACCTTTACTATGTTCCAACCATAAAGTTTGACTATAATCGGCAAAGCTTTCATTTACAGTTAAATTACTCCAACTTTCCGCAGTTACTAAATCTCCAAACCATTGATGAAATAGTTCGTGCGCAATAGTGCTTTCCCAATTATTACCGTCCACTAATTCTCTAGCATTTTGTTGTACGGCGTCCCCATGTAAAGTGCAGGTTGTATTTTCCATAGCTCCGGATACATAGTCTCTTCCGCTAATTTGCGCATATTTTGACCAAGGAAAAGGAATGCCTAAAATTTGCTCATAAAAAGCAATCATGGCAGGTGTTTTACCATAAATTTTACGCGCTTCTTTTTCAAATTCTTTTTCAATATAATAACTGACTTCTATTTTTTTTATTTTATCAGCAACTTTTGCGCTTTCTTCTTTTACTTTATATACATCTTTTACAATAGCATAATCACCAATACCAATAAAGAATAAATAAGGAGAATGTGGTTGATCCATTTTCCAAATGTCCACTCTTGTTCCATTGTTATTTTCAATTTGTTTTACAAGTAGACCATTTGACAAAGACACATATTTACTTGGCACTGTTAATTGAAATTCTTGCGTACATTTTTGATTGGGTTTATCTATAATAGGTAACCAAACGCTTGTGCCTTCTGTTTCGCCTTGTGTCCAAATTTGTGTTGGTTTGTTTTTATCGGCTCCCAATGGGTTAATAAAATACATTCCTTTTGCATCAGTAATAGCTGTGCTTCCCTTTGCTTTATATTCATTAGGTCGGGCAGTATACTTAATATATATAGTGTAGTTTTCTTTGGCAGTATAAGTTTTATCTAAGCTTATAGTTAGCTGTAAACTATCATACTTGTAATTTAATTTTTTGTTGATGCCATTTTCAACAATGGCTATTTCATGAATCGCCATTGCTTTTGCATCTAATATTAAAGTATTGGTTGGATAAAAGTGAGGATGTAAGTCAAGCCATACTTCTCCGTTTAATTGTGACTTAGTATAATTAAAGCTCGCCACTAACTTAGTGTGCTTTAAATCATTTTCTTTTGTTGCAAAAGCACGGTAATTAGATGTCCATGTACTGTCATCTTCTTGTTCAATATTTTGCGCATTTGTATTTATTGAAAATAGCATTAACAATAAAGCGCTAGTCCAAAGCTTAATCATAGTTTAAATATTTTTCAATTGCTAAGTTAAGCAAGCCATTGAATTGAAAGAGTTAAAATAGGTAAGAATGAATTATTTTGTAGTTTAGTGCAATAATAAATGGATTAATGAAAAGGTATTTTATTGAGGTAAGCTATGTTGGTGATGGTTTTGGTGGATTTCAAATTCAACAAAATCAACAAACAATACAAGGAGCTTTAGAAGCAGCAATGGCAACTTTATATAGAGCAACAATTTCATTAACAGGAGCATCTCGTACCGATGCAGGAGTACATGCATTACAAAATTTCTTTCATTTTGATACTGCTATTCAAGTTACAGCTAAACATATCTATAACTTAAATGCAATTTTGCCCAATTCTATTGTAGTGAATGGTATATATAATGTACCATCTGATGCACATAGTCGGTTTGATGCGGTAAAAAGATCCTATATATATAAGATACATACTCAAAAATCCCCTTTTTTAGAAGGAAGATCCTGGTATTATCCTTTTCCAGTAAATATAAATGCCCTTCAATCAGCCGCCCAAACGCTATTATTACACAAGGATTTTGAAAGTTTTTCTAAGAAAAACACGACTGTAAATACATTTGACTGCATAATTACTAAAGCTGAATGGACTCAAGAGGGTAGTTTAATACAATTTAACATAGATTCTAACCGATTTTTAAGGGGAATGATACGTGGATTGGTAGGCACTATGCTTCAAGTAGGCCGTGGACAGATCAATTTGGACCGATTCGAAGAGATTATTAGACTCAAAAACGAGCAAAATGTCGATTTTTCGACTCCAGCACATGGATTATATCTTTCTAAAATAGTATATCCTGATTATTTTCAAAAAATGTTATAATTCCTAAATCCTTATTATTATTGGGTTTCCTGCTATAAAGTGCAGATTTTGAGCACTTTGAACGAAAAAATATTGAAAATAGTATGCAATATATTTGGCTGTGAGTAAATGCTCCTTATCTTTGCCGCCCGTTAACGATGAAACTTCATCAACGGATAGATCTCTGAAGCAGTTTTACAGAAAAAAAGTTCGAAAAAATTAAAAATAATTTAATCAAACTTTGGTAGTTCAAAATACCTGCTGTATCTTTGCCGTCCCTCTTCAAAAAAGGGGTTAGTTCTTCGAAATTATTTGGCCTTATTCTTTTAAATCTTTTTTAGTTTTTCTAAATAAAATTTAAATAAAGTTTGGCTAGTAAAAATATTGTTCTTACCTTTGCACCCCGCTACGATAAATAGCGCGCAAAATAAGCACATAAGATCTTTGAAAGTTTGGAAATAACAGTAACTGATTAATTGAAAAAATCAGGTAAAGGTTAAAGCATCAAAAAATTAAATCAGACGTCATTTTCGATTTATTTGAGACTGATAGTCATGATCAAACAACATTTACAATGGAGAGTTTGATCCTGGCTCAGGATGAACGCTAGCGGCAGGCTTAATACATGCAAGTCGAGGGGCAGCATGAACTAGCAATAGTTTGATGGCGACCGGCAAACGGGTGCGGAACACGTACACAACCTTCCTTTAAGTGGGGAATAGCCCAGAGAAATTTGGATTAATACCCCGTAACATTGCGATGTGGCATCACATTGCAATTATAGCTTCGGCGCTTAATGATGGGTGTGCGTATGATTAGATAGTTGGCGAGGTAACGGCTCACCAAGTCTACGATCATTAGCTGATGTGAGAGCATGATCAGCCACACGGGCACTGAGACACGGGCCCGACTCCTACGGGAGGCAGCAGTAAGGAATATTGGTCAATGGACGCAAGTCTGAACCAGCCATGCCGCGTGAAGGATTAAGGTCCTCTGGATTGTAAACTTCTTTTATTTGGGACGAAAAAGGGTCTTTCTAGACCAACTGACGGTACCAGATGAATAAGCACCGGCTAACTCCGTGCCAGCAGCCGCGGTAATACGGAGGGTGCAAGCGTTATCCGGATTCACTGGGTTTAAAGGGTGCGTAGGCGGGTAGGTAAGTCAGTGGTGAAATCCTGGAGCTCAACTCCAGAACTGCCATTGATACTATCTATCTTGAATATTGTGGAGGTAAGCGGAATATGTCATGTAGCGGTGAAATGCTTAGATATGACATAGAACACCCATTGCGAAGGCAGCTTACTACGCATATATTGACGCTGAGGCACGAAAGCGTGGGGATCAAACAGGATTAGATACCCTGGTAGTCCACGCCCTAAACGATGGATACTCGACATACGCGATACACTGTGTGTGTCTGAGCGAAAGCATTAAGTATCCCACCTGGGAAGTACGTTCGCAAGAATGAAACTCAAAGGAATTGGCGGGGGTCCGCACAAGCGGTGGAGTATGTGGTTTAATTCGATGATACGCGAGGAACCTTACCTGGGCTAGAATGCTGGGAGACCGCTAGTGAAAGCTAGTTTTGTAGCAATACACTGCCAGTAAGGTGCTGCATGGCCGTCGTCAGCTCGTGCCGTGAGGTGTTGGGTTAAGTCCCGCAACGAGCGCAACCCCTATCTTTAGTTGCCAACAGGTAATGCTGGGAACTCTAAAGAAACTGCCGCCGTAAGGTGTGAGGAAGGAGGGGATGATGTCAGGTCATCATGGCCTTTATGCCCAGGGCTACACACGTACTACAATGGGGAAGACAAAGGGCTGCAACATAGCGATATGAAGCCAATCCCAAAAACTTCCTCTCAGTTCAGATTGCAGGCTGCAACTCGCCTGCATGAAGCTGGA
>CAIQQR010000099.1 GCA_903874055.1 uncultured Bacteroidota bacterium
GGAGAAATTAATTCAAGAAAAAATAAAATTATTTGAGACTGATAATAAAATTGATTGGGCTACAGGTGAATTAATGGCTTATGCATCTTTATTAGCAGAAGGTAAGACGGTAAGAATGAGTGGGCAGGATGTAAAGCGTGGCACTTTTAGTCATAGACATGCAGTTTTGTTTGATGAAAATACAAACGAGCAATATTGTAGACTAGATCAAATTTCGCAAAGTCAACAGCCATTTAGAATTTATAATTCTTTATTAAGTGAATATGGTGTTTTAGGTTTTGAATATGGTTATGCATTAGCCAATGCGCAAGCGCTGGTTATTTGGGAAGCACAGTTTGGTGACTTCTCCAATGGAGCACAAACTATTATAGATCAGTTTATTGCTGCAGGCGAACAAAAGTGGCAAAGACAAAATGGCGTGGTAATGTTATTGCCGCATGGTTATGAAGGTCAGGGGCCTGAACATAGTAGCGCGCGTTTAGAAAGGTATTTGCAATTATGTGCGGAGCAAAATATGATTGTTACTAATATCACCACAGCAGCCAACTTATTCCATGCTTTACGTCGTCAATTAACATGGAACTTCCGAAAACCAATGATTAATTTTTCGCCTAAAGCCAATTTAAGAAGTCCTTGGACATTTAGTGATATCTCTAATTTAACTGAAGGTGGATTTAAAGAAGTGATTGATGATAGTTATGTAACAGATCCATCACAGATTAAAAAAGTTTTATTCTGCTCTGGTAAAATATCTTACGAATTAGCGGAGAAGCAAAAAGCAGAAAGCAGAAATGATATTGCGATTGTAAGATTAGAACAATTGTATCCTTTACCTGTGAATCAAATAAAAGCGTTGCAGCAAAAATATGATAAGGCAGTTTGGTTCTGGGTACAAGAAGAACCACAAAACATGGGTGCAGCAAGTTTCTTACAAATGAATTTAAAAGCGATTAAGTTTGGTGTGATTAGTAGACAATCAAGTGCTTCCACTGCAACTGGTTATATGAAAGTACATACCAAAGAACAAGCAGACATTTTAACAACCGCGTTTTCTATATAATAAATAATTAGTTTCAATTATGATATCTATAAAAGTACCAACAGTAGGAGAGTCAATCACAGAAGTGACTTTATTAAAATGGACAAAAGCAGAGGGCGCTTGGGTGGAGCGTGATGAAGTGATTGCAGAATTAGAAAGTGAAAAAGCAACTTTTGAAGTAAATGCAGAACAAGCAGGTATCTTGTTTCATAAAGCCACTGAAGGAGATAGTATAATGATTGGTGACGTGTTGGCTGATATCGACGAAACAGCTCCTAAGCCAGCTCAGGCTGAAGCTGCCGTGGCAGCTCCTGCAAGTGCACCTGCTACAACGGCCGCACCAACAAGTCAAGCGCCGGTTACATCGGTTCCAAATAATGTAAAAGCAACGCCAGTAGCTGCTGCAATTATTGCAGATAAAAAAGTAGACACCGCACAAATTAAAGCAAGTGGTTACGCTGGCAAGATTACTAAAATTGATGTATTGGATGCTTTAAATAATCCTGGTAAAATTCAATTTGCAGGACAGGAATTATTTTCTCGCATTGTACGCCCTGAGAAAATGAGTAACCTAAGAAAAACAATTAGTCGTCGTTTAGTAGAGGCAAAAAATACAACGGCCATGTTGACCACATTTAACGAAGTAGACATGACGGCCATTATGCAAATCAGAAAACAGTTTAAAGATAAGTTTAAGGAAGCACATGGTGTGAATTTAGGTTTTATGAGCTTCTTTGCAAAAGCATGTGCTATTGCTTTAACCGAGTGGCCAACTGTAAATGCATTTATTGATGGTGACCAGTTATTGTACCATGACTATGCCGATATTAGTATTGCGGTGAGCACACCAAGAGGATTAACAGTACCGGTAATAAGAAATGTAGAAAGCTTAAGCATGGCCGAAATTGAAAAGAGTGTGGTTGTATTAGCAGGTAAAGCAAGAGATTCAAAATTAACAGCCGAAGATTTAACTGGAGGAACATTTACTATCACTAATGGTGGTGTATTTGGTAGCTTAATGAGCACACCTATTATTAATATTCCTCAGTCAGCAATATTAGGTATGCATAAAATTCAAGATCGTCCAATGGCTGTAAATGGGGAAGTGAAAATTTTGCCAATGATGTATTTAGCATTGAGCTACGATCATAGAATAATAGATGGTAGAGAGAGTGTTGGATTCTTAGTGCGCGTAAAAGAATTATTAGAAAATCCTTCCTTATTGTTAATTGGAAAAGATCCAGTAGCAAGTTTATTAGAATTGTAATGCATTACGCAATACATGAGGATATCGCCAATAAATTAATCGCAGCTTACCATGGGGAAGAGCCGCTTGCTAATTATTTGAAAAAGTATTTTGCAGCTAATAAAAAACATGGAAGCAAGGATCGTAAAAATATAAGTGCACTATGTTATACGCATTTTAGAAATGCTGCAAACAATTTTCCGCTTTCAGATCGAATTACAGATGCTATAGATAAAAATATTTTTATCAATTCACATCAAATACAACCCTTGTTGTTTATTCGTATTCGACCATGGCAAAAGGAAAAAGTGATTCAAAAATTGCAAGCTGCTAGTATTGAATTTACAGAGGTTGGAGAAAATGCATTTGCTTTTGCTAACACCACTTCGCTTCAAAATATATTGGAATTAAATAAAGAGGCTGTAATTCAAGATTTTAATTCTCAAGCCATTGCCGAACTATTACAATTGGTACCAACAAGTTTGGAGCACCCCATTCAAGTTTGGGATGCCTGTGCAGCAAGTGGCGGTAAAACTATTTTAATGTTTGACACCATGTCCAATATTAGAATGCATTTATCAGACCTGCGAGAAAGTATTTTATTTAATGCTGATAAACGATTGCAAGATGCAGGAATAAGACCTGCCAGTGTTCAAGAAATTGATTTAACCCAAGCATTTGAAATAAAAAAACCTTTTGATTTTGTTTTTGCAGATGTGCCTTGTTCGGGCAGTGGCACCTGGGGCAGAACACCAGAGCAGTTGGCTTATTTTACGGAGGCGCAATTAAATAAGTACACCAAATTGCAAGCACAAATTTTACAAAATATTATTCCTACTGTTAAATTAAATGGACATTTATTATTGGCTACTTGTTCGGTATACAAAGATGAGAACGAAAAAAATGTGGAAGCATTATTGGCTACCGGTAAATTTAAAGTAGTGAAACAACAATACTATACTGGCTACACCAAACAAGCAGATACATTATTTGCCGCCTTACTTGAAAAAATTGCCAACTAGATCGCAGAAAAAATCGAAGACTAAATTTTACGAAAATTTTGGAAGCAAGCTGCCACTTTGAATAATACCTCCAGCAACCACATCATCTCCTTCATAAAATACCGCACTTTGGCCAGGCGCAATACTTTTTACGTTTTCATAAAATCTTGCTTGCACGCCGTTATCGATATGAGATAGCGTACATAATGCACCACTATCATGGTATCTGATCTTTGCCATTAAATCGGTTGCGCCTTCTAAATGATCGTACTTGATCCAATTTATTTTAGACACCAACATATCATTTGAATCTAAATCTTTCTCTTCCCCAATAACTACTATATTTTTTACGGGATCAATCGCAGTTACATAAGCAGGTTTGCCTAATGCAATTTCTAATCCTTTTCGTTGTCCAATAGTATAAAAAGGATAGCCCTTGTGTTTGCCTAATCTTTTTCCATGGGTATCTACAAACCAACCTCCATTTACTTTTTCTTCTAATCCTTCAACACGTCTTTTTAAAAATCCACGATAATCATTATCAGGAACAAAACATATTTCGTAGCTCTCGCTTTTTTTAGCTAATTCAGGATATCCTAAATCAATCGCCATTTGACGAATATCCGTTTTATGCATCCCCCCTAAAGGTAAAATGGTGCGACTTAATAAATCTTGATCAACACCCCATAATACATAACTCTGATCCTTAGTTTCATCTAATCCTTTTGAAATCACATATCGTCCATTGGTATGTTGACGCACTTTTGCATAGTGGCCGGTTGCTATAAAATCACAACCCAATGCATCTGCTCTTTTTAATAAAGCCCTCCATTTAATATGTGTATTGCACATCACACATGGGTTAGGGGTGCGGCCTGCTAAATATTCTTCAACAAAATTTTCAATTACAAAATCGCCAAACTCATCTCTAATATCTAAAATATAATGAGGGAAGCCATTGTTAACAGCTGCTAAACGTGCATCGTTAAAGGAGTCAATATTACAACATCCTGTCTCTTTCCCATTGGTATTGCTGGTGGAGTAATCCCAGGTTTTCATGGTGATTCCCACCACTTCGTAACCTTCATTATGCAGCATAAGTGCTGCGACTGTACTGTCAATTCCGCCGCTCATAGCGACTAAAACCTTGCCTTTTTTACTCATAATCTTTGGCCAGTTAAAAGTTGGCTTGGCACAAAAGTAAACGAAATATCCTATCTTCACTGCCATATAACGACAAAATTTAAGAAAATGATCAAGTTACAAGTAATCGGAAATTTGGGCAAGGACGCTCAAGTAAACAACGTGAATGGCAAGTCTGTAATCAACTTTAATGTTGCACATACAGAAAGATTTAAGGATGCGCAAGGCAATCAAAAAGACAGAACTACCTGGGTAGATTGTTCTTATTGGACTGATCGTACAGCAGTAGCTCCTTATTTAAAGAAAGGAACACAAGTGTATGTAGAAGGTACGCCTGATGTAAGAACGTATACAACTGCAGATGGTCGTAATGGTGCATCATTAACCTTAAGAATTGCATCTGTACAATTATTAGGAAGTAAATCAGGAGGAGATAGCCCAGCACCAGATCAAAGTGCAGGAGCAACATATACTCCTAATGCGGCAAGTAGTGATGACGGAACTGCGGATGATTTACCATTCTAGTTTTTAACAACTAATTTTATAAAGGTGTGCTTCGGTACACCTTTTTTTATGCGTAAATTTGTAAGATGAAATCAAGCATTTTTTCCTATCAACAATTATATTCATTCGCATTGAATGTATTTTTAAAAATGGGTTGTAGTAATGAAGATGCAAGTTTGGCAACCAGTGTTTTATTATCCGCCGATTTAAGAGGAATAGATAGTCATGGTATTGCACGTTTAGTTGGATATGTGCGCTTATGGGAGGTTGGCAGAATTAATACAACACCCAATATTAAAATTATACATGAAACGCCTTCCACTGCTGTTGTGGATGGAGATAAAGGATTAGGATTAGTGGTTGCTCCCAAGGCAATGCAAATTGCAATTGATAAAGCAAAGCAAGTAGGTACTGGATGGGTGAGTGTAAAAAATAGTAATCATTTTGGTATTGCAGGATATCATGCAATGATGTCTTTGTCGCAGGATATGATTGGAATGGCGATGACCAATGCTAGTGCATTAGTAGCGCCCACATATGCTGCTGAAAAAATGTTAGGAACCAATCCTATTGCAGTAGCAGTTCCTGCAGGAAATGAAGCCCCTTTTGTTGCCGATTTTGCAACCACCACTGCAGCTAATGGAAAACTAGAAATTGCCCAAAGAAAAAATGAAACCATACCAACTGGTTGGGCACAGGATGCCGAAGGCAAACCTAGTATCGACGCACATATTTTAAAAAAAGGGGGTGCATTATTACCGTTAGGTTCTGAAAAAGAATTGGGGAGTCATAAGGGGTATGCATTAGGAAGTATTGTTGATATATTCAGTGCGGTTTTAAGTGGTGCAAGTTTTGGTCCTTGGGCGCCTCCTTTTCCTGCTTATGTTCCAATGCCTGAAAATATGCCTGGTGAAGGACTTGGTCATTTTTTAGGTGCCATGCGTATTGATGCTTTCAGGCCAGCTTCAGATTTTAAATCTAATATGGATATATGGTTAAACAGATTTAGAAATGCTAAGCCCGCACAAGGGCATGAAAAAGTATATGTTGCAGGTGATATAGAAAGAACTATGGAAGGAGAGCGTATGAAAACAGGGATACCCCTGGTAGCCGATGTAGTAAATGATTTGACAGTATTAGGTAATAAATTTGGCCTTATAATAGAGGCTCATAAGTAGTGCGTATTTTAAAAAAGACTAACGCCTGTTTTCCGATTTACTTTTTACCTTTGAGGCTCTTATTTAAAGACCAATAATTATCGATTATGAAGATTATGAAATTTGGTGGCACCAGTGTTGGAAAGCCAGAGCGTATGCACCAGGTATCTCAATTAATAACTAAAGATGCAGCATCTACCATTGTAGTATTAAGTGCTTTAAGTGGAACAACCAATGCATTGGTTGGAATAAGTGATTTTTTAGCAAAGTCTGATAAAGTAGGTGCAACTAATCAAATTGAAACTTTAGAAAAACACTATCGTGCTTTTATTTTAGAATTATTAAAGTCAGAGGAGTTAAGAGCGAAAGCAAATTCAATTATTGATGAGCATTTTGAATTTTTAAAAATCACCCAACGCATTTCATTAAGTGATGCATTGAATAGAGATATTTTGGCACAAGGAGAATTAATGAGTACAAAATTGTTCTCATTATACTTAGAACAAGAAAATATTGATCATGCTTTAATTCCTGCATTGGAATTTATGAGTTTAGATTTAAATGATGAGCCAGATTTATCAGTAATTAGAGAAAAATTAGGAACTGTATTAGCTGCGCATCCAACTAAGAAATTATTTATTACCCAAGGATATATTTGTCGTAATGCAAAAGGAGAAGTGGATAATTTAAAAAGAGGAGGTAGTGATTACACTGCATCATTAATTGCCGCAGCTGTGAAAGCATCTGTTTGTGAAATTTGGACAGACATTGATGGCATGCACAATAATGATCCAAGAGTTGTTGACAAGACAGTCGCCATTGAGCAATTAAGTTTTGATGAAGCTGCAGAGTTGGCTTATTTTGGTGCAAAGATTTTACATCCAACATGTATTTGGCCAGCACAACAAGAAAATGTCCCGGTTAAATTATTAAATACCATGGAGCCTTCTGCTGCTGGTACAGTAATTAAAAAAGAGGCCGGTACTGTTGGAGTTAAAGCCGTCGCTGCAAAGGATGGTATTATTGCAGTAAAAATCAAGAGTAGTAGAATGTTATTGGCTTATGGATTTTTAAGAAAAATATTTGAAGTATTTGAAAAATACAAGACACCAATTGATATGATCACTACTTCAGAAGTAGCCGTTTCGGTAACTATTGATAGTGATGCACATTTAGCAGAAATCATTGAAGAGCTTAGTAATTTTGCATCAATTGATGTAGAGAAAGAGCAAACTATTGTTTCCATTGTTGGGAATGAGATTGCAAAGACAGATTCAATTTTAAAGAAATTATTTGAGGCTATCAATGATATACCAGTTACCATGGTAAGTTATGGCGGAAGTCCACATAATATTTCCTTGTTATTGCCAAGTACTTACAAGACAAAAACTTTGCAACTCGTTAACAAAGGGTTGTTTAATTTATAGTTATTTTTTAAATTTCTTTCCATCGCTCTCAGCAGTGAATGACGCTAAAAATGACTCCGTTCATCTAAAATTTTGAACTCGCTTCGCTCAGACATGCAAAATTTTTGACGATGAACTTAAGACATTTTCTTAACGCTATTCACAAATGTTCGCGATTAGAAAGTATTTAAAAAATAAGTGATTAACATTTTCATTTTAGACAATAAAAAAGAGCCAAATATTGCATTTGGCTCTTTTTAGTAGGACAGTAGTAAAATTAGATAAACAATAACGCATCTCCATAACTGAAGAAACGGTATTTATCTTTAATTGCTTTCTTATATGCTTCCATTGCTAATTCATAACCAGCAAAAGCGCAAGTCATAATTAATAAGCTTGTTTTTGGTAAGTGAAAATTAGTAACTAAGCTATCTGCAATATTAAAGTTGTAAGGAGGGTGAATAAAATGATTTGTCCAACCTTCTGCAGGCTTTAATAATCTTTGTGCTGTTACACTACTTTCCATGGCACGCATACCTGTTGTGCCTATTGAACAAACGCGACGTCCATTTTCTTTAGCTGTATTGATAATGCGACAAGCTTCATCATCAATTTTAAAATATTCAGCATCCATTTTATGCTTGCTTAAATCTTCCACTTCAATTGGGCGGAAAGTACTTAATCCAGTATGTAAGGTTACTTCTGCAAAACGAATACCAATAATTTCAGCACGCTTAATTAATTCCTTACTAAAGTGTAAACCTGCAGTAGGAGCTGCAACTGCACCTTCGTGCTTTGCATATACTGTTTGGTATCTTTCTTTATCTTCTTCATCAGGCTTACGCTTAATGTATTTAGGTAATGGAGTTTCACCTAAAAATTCTAACATTTTCTTAAAGCCTTCGTCATCACCTTCCCATAAAAAACGAATAGTACGGCCACGGCTTGTAGTGTTATCAATAACCTCAGCTACTAATTCTTCGTTTTCACCGAAATATAATTTGTTACCTACACGAATTTTTCTTGCGGGATCAACAATCACATCCCATAAACGGTTGGGTTTGTTTAATTCTCTCAACAAGAAAACTTCAATTTTTGCGCCCGTTTTTTCTTTTCGGCCATACATTCTTGCTGGAAATACTTTTGTATTATTTACTACAAATACATCCTTATCGTCATAATACTCTAATAAGTCAGAGAAATTACGGTTTTCCATGTGACCATTTTGACGGTTCACCACCATCAATCTACTGTCTTCTCTACGTTTTGTTGGATACTGTGCGATCAGGTTTAAAGGAAGATCGTACCTAAATTGGGAAAGTTTCATTTGTGTCTATGATTTTAAGATGATAGCCACATTAAGTTTACTACAGCCTTACGGGGCAGTTCGCTTCATGTTACGGCATGAAAATTATGGAGGCAAATGTACAACTTTAGCAGTAATTTTGCGTTACAAGTATTTATCCTAAAAGTGCTGTTTTTTCGCAAAAACAAGTAAGTTTGCAAACAATTGTTAGTTTCAGAACTACTTGGTTTAAAACAATTAATTATGCTAAGAGCAAAATGGTGGAAGGTATTGTCATTTGTGTTGTTATTATACACATGTACATATGGATTTTTAGTAAAAGTGCCCAAGTTAGATGATCGTATGAAAGAGTCTATCCGCAACTTCTTCTTCCATGTACCAATGTGGTTTGGTATGATGATTTTATTATTTGTATCCTTAGTGTATGCAGTTAAATATTTAAGATCAGGAAATATTGTACACGATGTTTACTCCTTTGCTTATGCATCCATGGGTTTGGTTTTTGGAACCCTTGGAATTATCACTGGCGCATTTTGGGCAAACTATCAATGGGGTAGTCCATGGGTAGGTGATCCAAAACAAAATGGGGCTGCCATTGCGCTTCTTATATACTTTGCCTATTTTGTTTTAAGAGGTAGTCTGTTAGATACCGAAAAACGCGCGCGTCTTTCTGCAGTTTACAATATTTTTTCATTCTTTATGTTATTCCCAACACTTTGGATTTTGCCAAGACTAACAGAGTCATTGCATCCTGGAGGACAGGGTAGTGAAGGGAACCCTGGAGTAAACGGAAAAGATATGACTGCAAGTATGCGCACAGTGTTTTATCCAGCTGTAATTGGATGGACTTTATTAGGCGTTTGGATTAGTACCATTCGAATTCGAATTCAAATTTTACAATTAAAGAAAGAGGGCCTTTTATAAATTTTAATTAACACCAACAAAATATTTTATATGTTTAATTTTTTAGAAACACAAGTAATCAATAACGAAAGCATCATGGTGCAAAATGGTAAAATCTATTTAGTGATGACAATCGTTTCAATTATTTTAATTGGGTTATTTATTTATGTAGCAAGCATTGACAAAAAAGTTTCTCAATTAGAGAAAAAATAATTTATTAATTTCAAAATTTGTTGTTATGTCAGAGAAAATGGAATACAGTTTTTTTCAGAGTGTAGAAAGAAGTTTTGATAAAGCATCAAAATATACAAAATGGGAAACAGGAATTCTAGAACAAATAAAAGCCTGTAATAGTATTTACAGTATGAAGTTCCCAGTTAAAATGGATGATGGACGTATTGAAGTAATTGAAGCATATCGTGTGCAACATTCACAACACAAGTCACCATGTAAAGGAGGTATTCGTTTTAGTATGGCAGTGAATCAAGATGAGGTAATGGCATTGGCTGCGTTAATGACCTATAAATGTGCGATTGTGAATGTGCCATTTGGGGGTGCAAAGGGGGGTATTAAAATTAGCCCTAGATCATTAAGTCCTTATGAGCTAGAAAAAATAACAAGAAGATATACTTCTGAACTAGTAAAGAAAAATTTTATTGGTCCTGGTATTGATGTACCTGCTCCTGATTACGGAACAGGTGAAAGAGAGATGGCTTGGATTGTGGATACCTATCAATCTTTAAAACCAGGCGAAATTGACGCAGCTGGTTGTGTAACAGGAAAGCCTATTTCTTTAGGCGGTGTTAGAGGAAGAAAAGAAGCAACAGGATTAGGTGTTTTTTATGGTGTAAGAGAGGTTTGTTTAATGCCGGATGTAATGGCAAAAGCAGGCTTAGCAGTTGGCATTGAAAATAAAAATGTTATTGTACAAGGCTTAGGTAATGTGGGATACTTTACTGCAAAATTCTTTAGAGAGCATGGAGCAAAAGTAATTGCTATCGCAGAATATGAAGGTGCTATTTATTGTAAAGAGGGATTAAATGAGGAAGATGTATTTCAACATCGTAAAGCAACAGGAAGCATCTTGAATTTCCCAGGTGCCACTAACATTGAAAAAAGTGCAGATGCTTTAGAAATGGAATGTGATATTTTAATCCCTGCTGCATTAGAGAATGTAATTGATGCAAATAATGCACCTCGTATTAAAGCAAAAATAATTGGAGAAGCAGCAAATGGACCTTTGACTCCCGAAGCCGATGATATCTTTGCTCAAAGAGGAATCTTAGTAATTCCAGATATGTACTTAAACGCAGGAGGAGTAACGGTTTCGTACTTTGAGTGGTTAAAGAATTTAAGCCACGTGCGTTATGGTAGATTAGAGAAAAGATTTACAGAAAATGCCAATTTACATATCGTAAAACAAATTGAAGACCTTACTGGAAAAAAGGTAACTCAATCTGAAAAAGAAATTATCGCACATGGTCCAGATGAAATTGATTTAGTTCATAGTGGATTAGAAGAAACCATGATTACTGCAACAAGAGAAATTATGGAAATTTGGAATGCAAATCCTTCCATACCTGACATGCGCACAGCTGCTTATGTTTGTGCTATTAATAAGGTAGGAACTTCTTATGCTGAATTAGGAATCTTCCCTTAACAGATAAGATTCAAAAATTTTTATACATACTCGGGGAAATTTTGCAGCGCATGCAGTTTCCCCGATTGTATTTCTGCCCCAATGGTTTCGTGTCCATTGCTTGCAAATAAATATTCGGCTTCTAATACTTGTTGGTACTGATACAATTGTGCAATGGTTTTATCGGTAATAGCAATATTTGCCTCTTTACACTCAATTATAATCCAAGGTTTTTCATTTTTATAAACTACAATATCAAAGCGTTTATTAAGTTCACCCAACTGGATTTGTTTCTCCACAGCAATAAGTGCAGCAGGGTAATTGCAAGCCTGCACTAAATATTGTAGCATGTTTTGTCTAACCCATTCCTCCGGAGTAAGTGAAACCCAACGTTTTCTAAATGGGTCAAATATTTCCTTTTCCTTTATTTTAAACGGGTAGGATGGGTAATTTAGGGATATCATGCTTTGTCCAATAAAATTTGTATTTTTATATATTAACTCTATTGAGATTTAATCAAAGATACGCTTATGAAAACGAAAGAAGAAATTGTAAACAATTGGCTGCCTAGGTATACTGGCGCCAGCTTAGATCAATTTGGGAAGTATATCTTATTGACCAATTTTAGCAACTATGTAAATATGTTTGCAGAGTGGAATGGTGTTGAAGTAATTGGAAAAGATAGGCCCATGCAGTGTGCTACAGCCGACGGTATTACCATTATAAATTTTGGAATGGGAAGTCCTGGTGCAGCAACTATTATGGATTTATTATCGGCTATTCAACCCGAAGCAGTTTTATTTTTAGGGAAATGCGGCGGCTTAAAAAAACGAAACTCAATAGGTGATTTAATTTTACCTATAGCAGCCATTAGGGGGGAAGGAACTTCCAATGACTATTTCCCAGCCGAAGTGCCAGCACTACCAGCATTCGCATTACAAAAAGCAATTTCAACCACCATTAGAGATAGTCAAGTAGACTATTGGACAGGTACTGTATATACCACCAACCGCCGCGTTTGGGAACATGATGAGGCGTTTAAGGATTACCTAACTAAGCTCCGCGCCTATGCCATTGATATGGAAACTGCTACCATTTTTACGGTAGGTTTTTACAACAAAATTCCTACAGGTGCTTTATTATTAGTGAGTGATTCACCAATGATTCCCGAAGGTGTGAAGACGGAAGCAAGTGATATTAAAGTGACTGCCGAGTTTGTAGAAAGACATTTAAAAATTGGTATCGCTTCCCTAAAGCAATTAATTAATAACGGTCAAACAGTTCGCCATTTGAAGTTTTAATCGCAACAAAATAAAATAATGAAATTTATTTTATTTTGTTTGCTTCTCTTTTTGATTTTTTTTAGTGGGACTTGTAAAAAGGAAAAAATGCTATATTTTTTCCTTTTTTTTGTCTCGAAGCATCACAAGTAAAATAAATCATGTCTTTGAAACGAAGACCAAAAAAACATACCTGTTTTTTTGTCTCGAAGCAGCGCTAGTAAAATATATTAGAGGATAGATTTTCTTAAGATTATTTTTTTTTATTTAAAGAAAATCTAGTCCTTCCAAAGAAAAGGAAATAGGATATAGGCAAGTGCTACAATCATAATATCAAATCCTACTAGTAATCCTACAAGATTAAGCAAGCCATTTTGTACAATATCTGCGAATGCAATATTTGCAATTCGAATTAATAATAGTATCTGTGGTATAATTAATGGGAATCCAAGTATCGCCATGATGGCAGAAGGCTGCTGTGCTTTTGCTGCAATGGCAGCAAGAAAACTAAATACAAGACTAAGGCTAATTCCTCCTAAACAACTAATGCCAAAAAACAATAAGCTATGTTGTAAAGGATTGCCAAGTAACAAAGTAAATAACAACAAACTTAATCCACTCATTAGTACCATTAAGATACTATTGTAGATAAGCTTTGACAAAATAAAGTGAATAGGGCTTGAAATGGTATAAAAATAGAGCATGCGACCACGACCTTCCTGTAAAAAACTTCTTGCTACCGCGTTAATACAAATAAATAAAAGTATTACCCAAAACAAACCATTCCATACCTTATCATCAGGTTGACCCATTGTTAAATAAATAACAAAAGTGGTAGAAGCAATGTATAATAGAATACCAAAAAAAGTATACTGTTGGCGAAACTCCAACAATAGGTCCTTCTTGAGCAATGTTAATATTGAATTTACTTGCTTGCGCATATTCTACATCTAGGTTCGTAATTATTTTTTTCACCTAATACAACTGTGCCATCTTCTTCGCTAGTTCGGTAGGAGATATTTGCTAAGTGGCCACACTGAACACATATTGCATGAAGCTTAGTAATAAAATCACCAATAGCAAGTAACTGTGGCATAGGACCAAAGGGTTTACCTAAATAATCCATGTCCAATCCAGCTACAATAACTCTTTTACCTTGCATGGCTAATTGCTCCACCACTCTAGTAACATCTTCGTCAAAAAATTGAGCTTCATCAATGCCCACAACCTCCGCATTTTCAGCCAGTAATAAAATTTTACTTGAATGATCAACTGGAATAGATTGAATTGAATTTGCATCATGACTCACTACTTTATTTTGATCGTATCGAGTATCCATTGCTGGTTTGTAAATTTCTACTTTAAGATTAGCAATTTTAGCGCGTTTTAATCTTCTGATTAATTCTTCGGTTTTTCCGCTAAACATGCTTCCGCAAATCACTTCGATGAATCCTCTTTTCTCTCCTCTAATATTCTGTTCTATAAACATCTTTAATCATTATTTTTTTAAATTTCAATTCTCCCTTTTCTGGCTGCCTCAAAAGTAAACAATCCTTAACTAAGACTTGTCTAATTGAATCATAATTTCTTTCATTGTTTTTTGTGTAGCTCCAGCATTTTTATTGATATAATCAATTGCGTTTTTGGATATTTGATCGTAATAACTTGTAGTTTGATTTAGTTCATTTACATGCATTACAAATTCGGCTTCGTTCTTGATACTAAAGCCACCTTTATTATTTCTTAAACCAATCGCTTCCTTGTATTTTGAATCATTGCTTCCCCAAATTACGGGTTTGCCAAATGCAGCAGGTTCTAGAACGTTATGAACACCATCTTTCCCAAATCCACCACCTACATAACTGATGTATGCATATTGGTATAAATTTCTCAACAATCCAATACAATCAATAATTAATACAATGGGTCTGGTTTGCTTTTGGTTGCTCGATAATAATTGCGTTAAGGTGATAGCAGCAGGATACATTCTTTTACATCCTTCAATACTTTTATCATCTACATGGTGTGGCACAATGATCCAATTAAATTGATTAAAGTGGGCTGTAGTTTTAAAAAGGATCGCATCATCTTCCTTCCAAGTACTTCCAGCAATTATATTTTTATGACTACTTAATAAATGCATCCACTCAATAGGCATACTTTTAGTAGCAGTTTGTAAAACTCTGTCAAAACGTGTATCACCACTTGTAAACAAACGCGTCCTATTTAACACAGGCGCAATTAAATCATAAATTTCATGGTCCTGTACCAATATGCTTGAGAATAGAGATAACATGTTTTTATAAAATCCTCCATACCATTTAAAAAATACTTGGTCAGGTCTAAACATAGCTGATGCTAAAATGCTTGGAATTTTTCTTGTCTTTGCTTCATTTAAATAATAAAACCAAAACTCATATTTGATAAATAGAATTAGTTTAGGGTTTACTTTATCTAAAAAATCAATTGCGTTTTGGGCACTATCAAATGGAAGGTATGTTACTGCATCCACATTGGGATCATTCTTGCGATGCAAGTATCCAGAAGGGGAAAAAAAAGTCACCCAAATTTTATACTGAGGGTATTGATTTTTAATGGCTTCAATAATAGGTAGCCCTTGTTCAAATTCTCCGTATGAAGCTGCGTGCATCCAAATAATAGGATGGCCTTGTAATTTATGTTGATTCGCATTCACCTCATTCCATACATTGGCTTGTCCAATGGTCCATTGTTTTGCCTTAGGGTTGAAAAAACCTATCAATTTGGCAATTTTAGGATAGCAGAATAGGAATAGTTTATACAATAACATGGAAACGGGTTCTTGAGGCAAAAATCAGTCTTTTTATTGTAATTTTGCTAAAATTTATAGGATGCGAAAAATTCAGATGGTAGACACCAAAACGCAGTATTTGGCTATAAAGGATCAAGTGGACGCGGCGATTCATGAAGTTTTGGATTCAGCTGCCTATATTAATGGTAAAGCGGTTAAGGATTTCACTCAAAATTTAGCTTCCTATTTGGGTGCTGAACATGTGATTCCTTGTGCCAATGGAACGGATGCTTTACAAATTGCCATGATGGCTTTGGACCTGCAACCTGGTGATGAAGTAATCACTCCCTCATTTACGTATATCGCAACTACTGAGGTAGTTGCATTGTTGAAATTAACGCCTGTTTTTGTGGATGTGGATCCTGTAACATATTGCATGGATATTGAAAGTTTGAAAAAAGCGATTACGCCAAAAACAAAAGCAATAGTACCTGTACATTTATATGGTCAAGCTGCACCTATGGAAGAAATAATGTCTATTGCAAAGGAGCATAATATTTATGTGATTGAAGATAATGCACAAGCAATTGGTTGTGATTATACTTTTTCGGACGGAACAAAAAAGAAAACAGGTACTATTGGACATATTGGAGCAACCTCATTTTATCCTAGCAAAAATCTAGGTGCATTTGGTGATGGTGGTGCATTGTTTACAAATGATAAAGCACTTGCAGCCAAGATGGCAATGATTGCCAATCATGGTCAATCAGAAAGATATTATCATGATGTGGTTGGGTGTAACTCAAGATTGGATTCCATTCAAGCAGCAATTTTAAATATTAAATTGGCGCATTTGGATGAATATAGTAAAGCAAGGCAAACAGTAGCTCAATATTATACCAATGCATTTTCTAACAATACCCAAATCGTAACTCCTGCTATTGGAAAGTATACTACACATGTGTTTCATCAATATACCATGCAATTGAAAGGAGTAGATAGAGATGCATTTATTGCACATTTAGCTGCCAAGGAAATTCCATGTATGATTTATTATCCAGTACCTGGGCATTTACAAAAGATGTTTAATGGTCAAAATAACAATCACTTGGATTTGCCAGTAACCAATGCTTTAACACCTTGTGTTTGTTCATTGCCCATTCATACCGAGATGGATGTGGAGCAATTGTCTTATATTACTGAAGGGGTCAACTCTTTTTTTAAATAAATAATTTATAATAGAATGAAAATAGCAGTAGTAGGCACGGGCTATGTTGGATTAGTAACAGGAACTTGTTTTGCAGAAACAGGTAACAAGGTTACCTGCGTGGATATTGATAAAGCGAAGGTGGACAAATTAGCCAGCGGACAAATTACTATATACGAACCTGGCTTAGAGAAAATATTTTTAAGGAATATTAAAGAGAGTCGTTTAAAGTTTACGACTCAATTAGAAGAAGCCATTGAGGACGCAGAGATTATATTTTTAGCGTTGCCCACACCGCCGGGAGCAGATGGTAGTGCGGATTTAAAATATGTGTTGGGTGTGGCGGATCATTTAGGAAAAATTTTAAAAGCGTATAAAGTAATTGTCAATAAGAGCACGGTGCCAGTGGGTACTGCGGATAAAGTGAGTGCTGCGATTGGTTCAAATTATAAAGGAGAATATGATGTGGTGAGCAACCCTGAGTTTTTAAGAGAGGGTGTTGCGGTGGATGATTTTATGAAGCCAGACAGAGTTGTGGTGGGCACAAGATCAGACAGAGCAAAAAAGTTGATGAGTGATTTATACGCACCCTTTGTTAGACAAGGGAATCCGGTGATATTTATGGATGAGCGTAGTTCGGAGTTAACAAAGTATGCTGCTAATAGTTTTCTTGCTACAAAAATTTCATTTATGAATGAGATCGCGCAATTGTGTGAGCGCATGGGAGCGGATGTGGATATGGTGCGTAGAGGAATAGGATCGGATGACAGAATCGGTAAACGTTTTTTATTCCCAGGGATAGGATATGGAGGAAGTTGTTTTCCTAAAGATGTGCAAGCATTAATCATGTCATCGGATGAAGTGAACTATGATTTTGAGATTTTAAAAGCAGTGGAAAAAGTAAATTCACTTCAAAAATTACACTTGGTTCAAAAGATAAAGGCATACTATGAAAATAATTTACAAGGCAAACATTTTGCTTTATGGGGACTAGCCTTTAAACCTAATACCGATGATATTAGAGAAGCGCCAGCATTGAGTATCATTGATGCCTTAACAGCAGCAGGGGCAACCGTTACAGCGTATGACCCTGAGGCAATGCCAAATGTAAAAAATCAGATAAAAGATAAAATAAAGTTTGCTGAAAATCAATACCAAGCATTGGAAGGAGCTGCGGCATTAATTATTGCTACAGAGTGGAGTGAGTTTAGAACACCCGATTTTGAGCAAATGGATCAGCAGTTAAAGAACAATAAAATTATCTTTGACGGAAGAAATTTATTTGATGTAGCAAAGATGAAGGAGTTGGGCTATTACTATGAAAGTATTGGTAGAGCAGGATCAGATAGATAATCTTCCTAAAAAAAGAACATGAGTCAAAAAAGAATATTAATTACAGGAGCTGCCGGATTTTTAGGATCGCATTTAAGTGATCGCTTTATCAATGAAGGGTACTATGTAATTGCGATGGATAATTTAATTACAGGGGACTTGCAAAACATTGCACATTTAAGGAGTAATCCTAGTTTTGAGTTTATTCATCATGATGTGACCAAGTATATTGAGATAGAAGGAAGCCTGGATTATATTTTACATTTTGCATCGCCAGCAAGCCCTATTGATTATTTAAAAATACCCATTCAAACTTTGAAGGTAGGTGCCATGGGTACGCATAATTTATTGGGTCTAGCAAAAGCGAAGGGTGCAAGAATACTCGTTGCAAGTACCAGTGAAGTTTATGGCGATCCATTAGTACATCCACAAACGGAGGAGTACTGGGGCAATGTAAATCCGGTGGGTCCAAGAGGAGTTTATGACGAAGCAAAACGTTATATGGAATCTATTACGATGGCTTACCATACATTCCATCAAGTTGAAACCAGAATTATCCGCATTTTCAATACCTATGGTCCAAGAATGCGACTGAATGACGGAAGAGCATTACCTGCATTTATTGGCCAAGCATTAAGAGGGGAGGACATGACAGTGTTTGGTGATGGTTCTCAAACAAGAAGCTTTTGTTATGTAGATGATTTAGTAGAAGGGATTTATAGATTATTATTAAGTGACTACTCTAGTCCTGTAAATATTGGCAACCCGAATGAGATTAGCTTAAAGGATTTTGCAGAGGAAGTATTGAAGCTAACAGGTTCTACGGTGAAAATTGTGTACAAGGAATTACCAGTGGACGATCCAAAGCAAAGACAACCTGATATTACCAAAGCAAGAACGATTTTAGGTTGGGAACCAAAAGTGGATCGTGCCAAAGGATTAAAGAAAACATACGATTACTTTAAAGCATTGCCACCAAGCGAGTGGACTAAGCTTCCTAAAGAATTTACAAGTAAATAATTATGGCAATTCATAAAGTTTTAGTTACTGGTGCAAATGGACAATTAGGCTGGGAGTTGGCACAAGCATCAAAATTATTCCCTCAATTTGAGTTTGTATTTGTTGACAGAAATGCAATGGATTTATCAAATCCAACTGAATTAGAAGGGATTGTTACTTTATTTGCTCCAGATGCAATCATTAACACTGCAGCCTATACAGCTGTTGATAAAGCAGAAACAGAAACATTATTAGCACATACTATAAATGCAGATGCAGTATTAACATTAGCACAAATTGCAAAACAAAAAAATATTACTTTCATTACTTATTCTACCGATTATGTTTTTAATGGTAATGCAACAAGTCCGTATTTAACTGACACTGCATTAGAACCCGTAAATTTTTATGGTAAAACAAAAGCAGATGGTGAATTGTTAGCAGCTAAAGCTAATCCTAATACTATTATCATTAGAACTTCATGGGTGTTTAGTAGTCATGGAAATAATTTTGTAAAAACCATGATGCGTTTAATGAAAGAGCGGGATGCATTAAATATAGTTGGAGATCAAAAAGGTCGACCTACTTTTGCAAAAGATTTAGCATTGGCAACTATCAAAATTTTAGAAAAAATCAACACTGGCAAAACCATAAAAGGGATCTACCATTATGCAAATTCAGGAGAGACCACCTGGTTTGGATTTGCAGAAAAAATAAAAACTTTAGCCAATTTAGAATGTGATTTAACAGCTATCACATCAGATAAATTTCCAACACCCGCAAAACGTCCAGCTTATTCAGTTTTAGACACACAAAAAATTGAAAAAGATTTAGAAATTGAAATACCAAGTTGGGAGTCAGCATTAAAGCAGTGCATTTATCAATTGAATAACGCTTAATGAAAAAAGAAGCCCTTTTAAAAGATCTACACAATGATACTTATGTGATGATTAAACCATCGCCCTTGCATGGTATTGGCGTATTTGCCATCAGAGATATTCCAAAAGGAACCAGGGATATATTTTCACAAGGTGTTGGTGAGTGGATTAAATTAACAATTGCCGAAGTGGAAGCATTGCCTAAGCATTCAAAAGATTTAGTTGAAAATCATTGTTTGTTTGATGAGGACTTTTATTATGTACCTGACTATGGATTTAAGCTAGTGGATCTTGTTATATATTTAAATCATTCCGAAACACCCAATGTGGTATCTATCAATGATGGGGAATATTTTGAAGCTATTGTAGATATTAAAGCTGGAGAGGAATTGCTTGTTGATTACGGAACGATCGTTGATAGTAAAGCGTAGTTATAAAAACTGATTTGCCTCATTTTTTCTAGGCATCTTGCTAATTTCAATCATTGTTGTTGCATTTGATTCATACGAACTTTATGAAAAGTTTAGTTATGAAAAACAAAATAGTTATTGCAGTAGATTTAAGTGAACAATCTGCTCCCATCATTCATAAAGGAATTGAGTTTGCAAAAAAGATGGATAGTTCAGTTATTATTTGCACTATTATTCCCATTTACATTGATTATTTACAATCTGAAATGGCACTTATTCCTACTCAGTGGGATGAAATATACAATACACAAAAAACACATGCCTTAAATGAGTTAAAAAAGATTCAAGTAAAACATCCAGACCTGCAAATAGATTTGATGGTTGAAGTAGGAAATCCAAAATTTGATGTTATCGAATATGCTCATCATGCAAAAGCAACTTATATTGTAGTGGGTACACATGGTCGTACAGGACTTTCACATACTGTCCTAGGGAGTACTGCGGAATATATTATCCGACATGCTACTGTGCCAGTTTTGGTAATACCCATGGATAGGAGCGAGCATTAATTTTTAATCAATACATTGAGCTTTTTACCCATCTTTGACTCGATTACATATTGAGTGCCCCAGGAATAAATTATAAGTATAAACATAAGTAACACAACGCAGGTGCTTTGTAGTAAAATTTTATTTTCAAAATGAATCCATTTATACAATTTTGGAATGCCAAATCCAATGATAAAGGCTTGGTTCAAATATAAGGAGTAAGATATTTTACCTAAAAATTGCAGGGGGCTCATTGACAATAGTTTGCTAATAGTTCCATTTGTTTTTGTTAATATAAAAATAGCAATAGCAAAAATAATAGGTACAAGAAATTGAATCAACAATACAGTAGTGATTGTTTTTGAATTGATATGATATTGCAAATACATAATGGCTATTACTATTAGGCTAATAAACCATTCATAATAGTTTGGAAGTTTTATATTTTTTTTAGCTAGTATAAAAATTAGATAGCCCAAATTAAAACAAGCAAGCCCTCGTATAAATCCAAAGGAGCCGGTTACAAAATAGTTTTGTTGATAAGCTAAAAATGCAAAACAACTCAAGGTAATAATTGCAATTAACTGCGGTTTATTTTTTCTAAATGCTATTACTGAGCAAATCCCAAATACGAAATAAGATATCATTTCACTTGAGATGGACCAGGACGGATAATTCATTCCAATATCTGTTCCTAAAATAGGAGTGGAATTGGTAAGTAATAAAGTGTCAAGTGCTAGGTTTATATTTTGTTTATCTAAAAATGGGTGTACAAAATACCAGTATATAAAAGTGGAAAAAAACAGCATGGGGTATAAACGGAGAAAACGTTTTTTCAGGAATTGTATTAAGTTAGTTCCTGAATTTATTTTTTCATTGTAGGTTAAAGTGATTACATATCCACTTAGTATAAAAAAGAAGTCTACAAAAATGTAGGATTCGCGAACAAAGAAATTATTAACCAATGCGGCCGGAGCGTTATTGATATTAAAGTGAAATAGTACTACAAATAGGGCAAAGAGTCCTCGGAGACCGTCTAATTTATGGATGCGGGGCATGGATGCTAAATTGTAGAATAAAAGCGTAAAAATACTTATATAACTACTTGATTAATAGGTAATTTTAAAAATATTTATTATGTACGTATAATTAATTTAATTTTGTACGTATAAAGCATCCTATGGATACCAAACTTACCATAAAATTAGATGAACAAATTATTGAGAAAGCTAAACTATATGCAAAACAAAGAGGCACTAGTTTGTCCAAACTGGTAGAGCATTATTTTGATGCTATAGCGACTGAGTCGATGGTAGAGGAGGAAATTACACCCTTGGTAAAAAGTTTAACTGGAGTTATTCCGCACATTAGTGAAAAAGATGAAAAAGAGGCATATACAGAATATTTAATTAAAAAGTATAAATAATGAGTATGCTTTTCTTAGATACCAATATTGTACTTGATCTTGTTTCTCCTAGGCATCCATTTACTGGATTTGCTCAAAAAATATTTTCAAGAAGTCAGCGGTTGAAAATTGAATTATTTGTTTCCGCTTTAACGATTCCTAATATTAATTATTTACTGACTAAGTTTTCTGATAAGGAACAAGCAAAGCAAATCTTACTAAAGATCAAACCGTTAATTCATATATTACCTCTTAATGATAAAATTATACAATTAGCATTAGCGTCAGATTTTAGTGATTTTGAAGATGCAATACAATATTACACAGCGTTAGAACATAATATAACAACCTTAATCACTCGAGATTTAAAAGATTTTAAGAAAGCAAGTATCAAAGTAATGACCGCAGAGCAGTATTTGGGAATGGGGATGTAAAGGATTGGCCTCGCTGCGCTCGTCCATCTTTTTTTTGGAAAATCCCAGCATAAAAAGCCTTTAACGAAAATGGGGTGGTTGTTTTTACTTTTTGTGAAGTTCAAACTGAAATGTATCCTCAGTCGCAAATTGTTTCACAATTTCCACAATACTCAGTCAATCCAAATTACGAGCAAGCTCGCATTTGTCTTTCCTTCGTATTGTGCTCGCTTCGCTCGGCTCCTTCGTCTTGGATCATTTTATCCCATTAAAAAAGCCCCAACTTTCGTTGAGGCTTTTCTTTGGTTGCCTGACCTGGATTCGAACCAAGACAAACTGCACCAAAAACAGTTGTGCTACCGTTACACCATCAGGCAATCCCTATGCCATTCTTTGAATGGAGTGCAAAAATAGGGGTCAGCACAAAATTTTCCAAATTTTTATCGTTT
Source organism: uncultured Bacteroidota bacterium (assembly GCA_903874055.1). Taxonomy (GTDB): domain Bacteria; phylum Bacteroidota; class Bacteroidia; order Chitinophagales; family Chitinophagaceae; genus Sediminibacterium. Next base: position 23,036 of record CAIQQR010000099.1, read on the forward strand.
TTTAGTCCATTATTATCATTTTGTGCTAACTTATCATGCGATTTATATTTTAAAACTTAAACGTTGCCTATTATGAATAGTAAATTAATGCTTTTAACCGCTTTCTTTGGTTGTTTATTCTTGCTTTCTTTCACAGGAGATAAAAAGAAAAAAGTTGTGTTTTTTGGCGACTCGATTACTCAAATGGGTGTAGACAAAGGCGGTTATATTGATTTAATTAAGCAGGATATTGTTGCTAAAGGATTAACTGATAAGTATGAGATTGTTGGAGCAGGAATTGGTGGTAATAAAATTTATGATTTGTATTTACGTATGGAAAAAGATGTCTTGGATCAACATCCGGATGTGGTAGTGATTTGGGTAGGGGTGAATGACGTTTGGCATAAAGCAGATTATGGTACTGGAACAGATTTTGACAAGTTTGGTAAGTTTTATGACGCAGTAGTTAAAAAAATACAAGCTACAGGAGCTAAAGTAATCGTTGTAACACCAGCTGCAATAGGGGAAAGGAATGATTATTCAAATACACAGGATGGTGATTTGAATATGTATAGCAACTGGATAAGAAAGTTTTCTGCTGAAAATAAATTAGGCTTAGTTGATTTAAGAAAAACTTTCCACGATTACAGTGTTGCCAATAATCCAACTAATGAAGAAAGAGGAATTTTAACTTCGGACAGAGTTCATTTAAATGCAAAAGGAAATGCATTTGTGGCAGAACAAATGTGGGAAGCAATCAAATAATTAACTAGCGACTACTAAATAATAATTCTTTTTCCCTTTTTGAATCAACATGTATTTTCCTTGCAATAACTGGGCAGTTGTTGCAGTGGTAAATTCTGTATTGATTTTTTCTTTGTTGATACTTAAGCCACCAGCCTGCCACATTTTACGTGCTTCGCCTTTGCTTGGGAAAATTTGAGTATCCGCTAATAAACTTACTAGGTCATATCCTTCTTCCAATTGAGCTAGTGTTACGTTTACGGTAGGCACGCCCTCCATAACTTGTAATAATTGCGCTTCATTTAAAGATTGTAATACTTCGGTAGTTGCGTTGCCAAACAATATTTCAGTGGCACGAATGGCGAAATTCAAATCTTCCTCACTATGTACAAATTTGGTTAACTCAGCAGCCAATGCTTTTTGTAATATTCTTAATTGTGGAGCAGTTGCATGTTCTGCAATTAATGCATCAATTTCGCTAGGGGCTAATAATGTAAATATTTTAATCCACTTAGTAGCATCTTCATCACTTGCGTTTAACCAGAACTGATAAAATTGATAAGGAGATGTTTTCTTAGCATCTAACCATACATTTCCTTTTTCCGTCTTACCAAATTTTCCTCCGTCTGCTTTTGTAATTAAAGGACAAGTAAAAGCAAATGCCTCACCACCTGTCTTGCGACGAATTAATTCAGTACCTGTTGTAATATTTCCCCATTGGTCGCTACCGCCCATTTGTAGTTTACAATTTTTATTTTGGTATAACCAGTAAAAATCATAACCCTGAACCAATTGATATGTGAATTCAGTAAAGCTCATTCCAGTGTCACCCTCGATTCTTTTTTTCACACTATCCTTGGCCATCATGTAGTTTACTGTTATATGTTTACCTACATCTCTAATAAAATGTAAGAAACTAAAATCTTTAAACCAATCGTAATTATTGACTAACTCCGCAGCATTTTTTGCGCCACTATTAAAATCTAAAAAATGAGATAATTGTTTTTTTACGCCAGCAATATTATGCGCTAATGTTTCTTCGCTTAATAAATTTCTTTCTTCACTCTTTCCGCTAGGATCGCCTACCATACCAGTTGCACCACCAACTAAAGCAAAAGGTTTATGTCCTGCTTTTTGTAAATGCACTAAAAGTAAAATAGGAACCAAGCTTCCAATATGCAAACTATCCGAAGTAGGGTCAAAGCCAATATATCCAGATACCATCTCTTTTTCAAATAGTTCCTCAGTGCCTGGCATAATATCTTGAATCATACCTCTCCAGCGTAGTTCTTGTACTAATGTCATATTGTAGTGATTTCGGCAAATTTAACTACTAAAAAGCAATATTTTTGCATCATGAACCCTACAACTCCAACAATTGGCGAAGGAACTAGAATAATGCACTTTTTTCTAGACACTATTTTCATCTTTATATTTAGCTATATCATCTATGAGTGGTATAATTTTTATGTAATGTTTTGGCATTTTAAGCCCTTTAGGTTTGGCTATTTCTTTTTTGCAATTACCTGGGTGTATACTTTTTTATTTGAGTTATTATTTTGTCAAACCATTGCCAAAATGCTTACTAAAACCAAGGTAATTTCTACAAATGGCAAGCGACCTAATATCGTACAGTTTTTTATCAGAGCAACGCTACGAACTGCATTGGTAACCATGTTTGGTATGGCTTGGAACGATCAGCCTTTGCATGATACTTTTTCTAAAACTATTTTAGTTTCAACGCGTAAATAAATCATTCCTTAATTCGCAACCTCTAATGAATGGGGTGCATGTACATTTGTAAAATTTTTTGAATGGCTAAGATTGGTATTAATATTGCAACGGGAAGTTTACAACAGGCTGAAATGATTGTTGGAATTGATTTAGGAACTACTAATAGTTTAGTGGCCATCATTCATCCTGATACAAAGCAACCCACAGCATTAAGAGAGTTTGATGGCAGTAGTATTGTTCCAAGTGTAGTGCATTTTGATGCGTACGGAAATGCAGAAGTGGGAGAGCGCGCTAAACCTTTTTTAGAATCTGACCCTGCAAATACCATTTTTAGTGCTAAGCGTTTAATGGGTAAAAGCTATAAAGATATTCAAACACATCAGGACTTTTTCGCCTATAAAGTAATTGACGATAATACAGATAGTTTAGTGAAAGTGCAGGTGGGAAATAAGTTTTATTCCCCCATTGAATTAAGCTCTTTTATTTTGGAAGAATTAAAGAAACGCGCCGAACATATTTTAAAAACACCGGTTACAAAAGCGGTCATTACAGTGCCAGCTTATTTTAATGATGCACAAAGACAAGCTACACGGGATGCTGGTAAATTAGCAGGTTTAGATGTTTTAAGAATTATCAACGAGCCAACAGCAGCAAGCCTTGCATACGGATTGGGTTTAAATCCTACGGATGAAAAAACAATTGCAGTGTATGATTTAGGGGGTGGTACTTTTGATATTTCTATTTTAAGAATTGCCAACGGAATATTTGAAGTATTAAGTACCAATGGTGATACTTATTTAGGAGGAGATGATTTGGATAGAGCTATAATTGAATATTGGATGAAGCAGTGGTCTATAGATAATTTAGATCAACACAAAGCATTAAAACAACAGCTAAGATTGGCAGCTGAAAAAGCGAAAATTCATTTGTCAAATAATGACATTTTTGAAACAGAATTTGGAGGAGAAAAAATTTCCATCACAAAACATGTGTTTGAAGATTTAGTACAACCCATTGTAAATAGAACAATGGATTGTTGCATGAACGCTATGAAGGACGCAGGTTTGCAAGTATCTGATATCAATACAGTGTTGATGGTGGGGGGAAGTACTCGAGTACCATTGGTTAAGAAAACAGTGGGGGCCTTCTTTAATCAAGAAGTAAATGATTCAGTAAATCCAGATGAAGTAGTTGCATTAGGTGCCGCAGTCCAAGCAGATATTTTAGCTGGTAATAATCAGTCCATGTTGCTATTAGATATTACACCTTTGAGTTTAGGTATCGAGACGATGGGTGGATTGATGGATGTTTTATTACCAAGAAATTCAAAAATTCCAACCAAAGCGGGTAGACAATATACAACACAAAAAGATGGTCAATCTGGTATTCAAATTGCCGTATACCAAGGGGAGCGTGATTTAGTCAAAGACAATCGTAAACTAGGTGAATTTACATTAACTGGTATTCCTGCGATGCCAGCAGGCCTGCCTAAAGTAGATGTTAGCTTCTTAATTAATGCAGATGGAATTTTACAGGTTAGTGCAAAGGAATTAAGAAGCGGAGTTTCTCAAAGCATTGATATCAAACCACAATATGGTTTAACGGATGAGGAGGTAGAGCAAAGATTAATGGATAGCATCACACATGCCAAGGAAGATATTGCTACAAGAGCTTTGGTAGAAGCTAGCACTGAAGCAGAGCAGATGTTGTCTGTTACTGAAAAGTTTCTTACAAAGAACGCATCCATCTTAACCAAGGAAGAACTGACTGCCTCTGCTAATGCTATGCAAGCGCTTCAATTAGCCATTACGATGGAGGATAAGAATTTGATTCAAGCCAAAACAGAGGAATTAAACGATGTAACTAGACCATTTGCGGAGCGTGCCATGGATCAAGCGATCTCTGGAGCCTTGAAAGGGAAGGACATTCAAACTGGGCTGTAAATAAGGTTCCTAAAAAAAAGGACAGAAATTTGGTAAAATAAAACAATTACCTATCTTTGCCTTCCAATTTTTACTTCGCCTTTTATAAAATATAAAGGCTTGAAAAATTGATTGTTGAAATTTTTTCTAAAAAAAACGCCTGAGGAGGTATATATTATGTTAATTATAGATTCAAAAGACTGCGAAAACATCGACAAAGCGCTTAAAAAGTACAAGAAGAAATTCGAAAAAAGTAAGACTTTAGTGAACTTACGTGCTCGTCAAGCATTTGTTAAGCCATCTGTAAAACGTCGTTTCCAAGTATTGAAAGCGATTTACAAGCAACAAATTTTCAGCGGTAAAATTGAGGGATAATTTTTTCAGCGTCTTATATTTAAACATAAAGACTCGAAAAAAACCTCTTATAAACTTTTTAAAGCCCCTTAGTTGGGGCTTTTTACTTTTTAGTCCCTACCAATCTTATCGTAAGACTCAACCTTGGTTGGGTCTTTTTTTATTATCTTTAAGCTAGCAATGATTTCACAAACAAGATATACGCCGCTCAATGCATTTTTAGCCTATCTCCAATTTGAGAAGCGGTATTCTTTGCATACCATTACTGCCTATTCCAACGATTTAATTCAGTTTTTTGATTTTATAGAAACACAATACGAAGGCATTCCCTTTACACATATAACAGGCACCATGGTTAGATCCTGGCTAGCTGGAATGAAGGAAGAAGAGATGACGGGCAAAACACTCAATCGAAAAATCTCTTCCTTAAAATCTTTTTTTAAATATCAAATCCAACAAGGGCAATTAACTAAGAGCCCAATGGAAACTGTGATGAGTCCTAAAATAAGTAAGCGATTACCTGCTTTTGTTGCCGAAAATGATATGGAGCAATTGTTTACCAATTTAGCATTTGCAGAAGGGTGGAAGGGGTTTACCGAAAAAATGGTGATTCAACTTTTTTATGCAACAGGAATGCGTTTAAGTGAATTAATTAATTGCAAGGAAAATCAACTGGATACTTCCAAAAGAATTATAAAAGTGTTGGGCAAGGGAAATAAAGAAAGAATGATTCCAATTAGTCCTGCACTTTCAACGGAGTTGATAAAATATATTCAACAAAAGCCAGCCGATGCTGTGGGCAATCCACACTTGTTTGTTACAGAAAAAGGGAAAGCATTACAGCCAAGGGCTGTGTATAGTTTTGTGAAATTTTACCTTTCACAGGTTACCACTTTACAAAAGAAAAGCCCCCACATTTTAAGGCATAGTTTTGCTACCCATTTAATGAATAATGGAGCAGACTTAAATGCAGTAAAAGAGCTATTAGGTCACGCAAGCCTTGCTGCTACTCAGGTATATACACACAACACTATAGAGAAATTAAAAGAAGTGTTTGCTAAAGCTCACCCCAAAGCCTGATTTATATCAGTGTAACTCATAAAGTTTTCTTAAAAGAAAATTATTGTTTTTGTTTTCTAATGAATGTCGTAACTTAATAGGGCAGGAGTTGAGGAATAGCCCCTGATCAGTTCTTTCATTAGTTTATTATTTAAAAAAATTAATTATGAACATTAACATTCAAACAGTGCACTTTGATGCGGACGAGAAACTTTTAGAAATGGTTGGAAAAAAAGTTCAAAAGTTGGAAACATTCCATGATCGAATTACCAAGGTAGAAGTGTTTTTGAAATTAGATAACCTGGTACATGCGATAAAAGATAAAGTAGTTGAAATTAACGTGCATATTCCTAAGCAAGATTGTTTTGTGAAAGTAACCACAAAGTCATTTGAAGAATCTTTAGAAAAAGCAATCGATGCTATCACCAACCAATTAAAGAGAAAAAAAGAAAAATTAGCGGCATAATTTTCAAATACCTGAAACAATTATATAAAAAAGGTCCTCCATTGGGACCTTTTTTCATTTTAAAATCAGTTTGAATACCCATATTTAGCTATCATTTTATTGCATAATTTCCCATAAACAGGGCGTTTGAAGAAAATTTTCCCAGTTTCTACAAAAAATAGGATAAAAAAATCGCCTAAAATTTTGATAAATAAAGAATTCCATTACCTTTGCCATCCCAAAATTGGGGAGTGTTCTTTTGTGGATGTAAGATAAGCCGGAATAGCTCAGTTGGTAGAGCAGCTGATTTGTAATCAGCAGGTCGCGGGTTCGAGTCCCATTTCCGGCTCATTTTGGGCAGATGGCCGAGTGGTTAAAGGCGACAGACTGTAAATCTGTTCTCTCACGAGTACGTAGGTTCGAACCCTACTCTGCCCACAAATTTTGTGTTATATTTGTACTTCATAGGATAGTGCGAATGGAATGGGGGACATAAAGTTGAGTTCTTTTGAGATTGAAAAAATGCGGGAGTAGCTCATTTGGTAGAGCGATAGCCTTCCAAGCTATAGGTGGCGAGTTCGAGCCTCGTCTCCCGCTCCAGTAATGTTGATGAGTAGGATTTGAAAGAGGAGGAAGCCGGTGTAGATAATTGCCGTTGTGGCTCAGTGGTAGAGCACTTCCTTGGTAAGGAAGAGGTCGTGAGTTCAATTCTCATCAACGGCTCAATGGGTTGACAAAAATTAAAGCTATGGTCGATGGACTCGGTGGTCTATTGACGGCGATTATAAAAAAAACAAAAATTAATAAAGATGTCTAAAGAGACCTTTAAGAGGGAGAAACCTCACGTAAACGTTGGTACCATTGGCCACGTTGACCATGGTAAAACAACATTGACAGCTGCCATCACAGACGTATTGTCTAAAAGAGGTTTAGCTGCTAAGAAAAACTACGATGAAATTGATGGTGCACCTGAAGAAAAAGAGCGTGGTATCACTATCAATACTGCACACGTAGAATACCAAACTGATACTCGTCACTATGCGCACGTTGACTGTCCAGGTCACGCCGACTATGTGAAAAACATGATTACAGGTGCTGCTCAAATGGACGGTGCTATCTTGGTAGTTGCTGCTACAGATGGTCCTATGCCACAAACAAAAGAGCACATCTTGTTAGCACGTCAGGTAGGTGTACCTCAGATCGTTGTATTCATGAACAAAGTAGACTTAGTTGACGATGCTGAATTGTTAGACTTAGTTGAAATGGAAATCCGTGATTTATTATCATCTTACGGTTTTGATGGTGACAACACTCCAATTATCCGTGGTTCTGCAACTGGCGCTTTAGCTGGTGAGCAACAATGGGTAGATAAAGTGACTGAGTTAATGGATGCTGTAGATAGCTACATTCCATTGCCTCCACGTCCTATCGATCAACCATTCTTGATGTCTGTAGAGGACGTATTCTCGATCACTGGTCGTGGTACAGTTGCTACAGGTCGTATCGAAAGAGGTATCATCAAAGTGGGTGAAGCTTGTGAAATCGTAGGTTTGATGGATGCTCCAATGAGCTCAACTGTAACAGGTGTTGAGATGTTCAAAAAATTATTGGATCAAGGTCAAGCAGGTGATAACGCAGGTTTATTATTACGTGGTATCGAGAAAAAAGATATCCGTCGTGGTATGGTAATCTGTGCTCCTAAAACGATCACTCCACATACTGACTTCAAAGCTGAAGTTTACGTATTATCAAAAGAAGAAGGTGGACGTCATACTCCATTCTTTAATAAATACCGTCCTCAATTCTACTTCCGTACTACGGATGTAACTGGAGAGTGTACTTTACCAGAAGGAACTGAGATGGTAATGCCAGGCGATAATGTTAGCATCACTGTAAAGTTGATTCAACCAATCGCGATGGAAAAGGGTCTTAAGTTTGCGATCCGTGAGGGTGGTAGAACTGTAGGCGCTGGTCAAGTTACTGAAATCGTTAAGTAATTTAACTAAACATATAACTGAAAGTCTTTGGTATAAGCGTAAGCTTTGACCAGAGACTTTTGGTTCATACGGGCATGGTGCAACGGTAGCATACGGGTCTCCAAAACCTTTGATCTGGGTTCGAATCCTAGTGCCCGTGCAAAGAAATTTTACTATATTTAGCAAAATTTTTGACGGAGAATAAGAAGAATAAACAGCATTATTATGAACAAAATAGGCAACTACTTTAAAGAAAGTTACTTAGAGTTACAAGAAAAAGTAACATGGCCTACATGGGCTAATTTACAGCAAAGTACTGTGATAGTGTTGGTAGCAACAGTTATCATTACTGCCATGGTTTGGATCATGGATTTCTCTAGTAACCAATTTGTAAAGTTGATCTACTCATTATTTAAGTAAACCATGGAAACAGAAGTACAATCAATAGATACAAATGCGACTGCGCCTGCTGCTCCAGATACAAAATGGTATGTATTGCGTGTTGTGAGTGGAAAAGAAAAAAAGATTAAAGAGTATCTTGATAAAGATATCGTAAGAAACGGCTGGTCAAATATTGTAAAGCAAGTTTTCTTACCTATGGAAAAAGTGTACAAAGTGCAAAACGGTAAAAAAGTAATGCGCGAGAAAAACTATTTCCCAGGATATGTAATGATGGAAGTGATTGATAACAAGGCTCCCATTGCGGATGATATTGTTATGCACATCAGCAACATTACAAATGTGATGCACTTTTTGACCGATGGCAAAGGTTCAAAAGGAAATATTATTTCTTTAAGAAAATCGGAAGTAAATAAAATGTTGGGTAAGGTGGATGAGATGAACGACATGGGCGGATCTATCAGCGAACCATTCATTTTAGGCGAGACTATAAAAATAATTGAGGGACCTTTCAATGACTTCAATGGTGTCATCGAAGAGGTGAACGAAGAAAAGAAGAAATTGAAAGTGACCGTTAAGATCTTCGGTCGATCTACCCCAGTGGAATTAAATTACATGCAGGTAGAGAAACTGAGTTAGAAGGAAAAAGGTAAAAGGGTCCCCTCAAAGTAATTTGAGGGGATTTTTTTTTGCCCCAAGCCCTTATTTTATTGAAAAAACACACCTTTTATTTTGTTAGAAAAGGGATTAATCATACCTTTGCCGTCCAATTTACACTTTTCGAAGTGTGGGTATTTGGGAGTCGAGACCCTATTGGTCCGACGCTTAACCAAAAAAAAATAACAAAATGGCTAAAGAAATCTCTGGCTACGTTAAGTTGCAAGTGAAAGGTGGCGCTGCCAATCCTGCACCGCCAGTAGGTCCAGCATTAGGATCTAAGGGTGTTAACATTATGGAGTTCTGTAAGCAATTCAATGCTAGAACTCAAGACAAACAAGGAAAAGTTGTTCCTGTTTTAATTACAGTTTACACAGACAAGTCTTTTGACTTCGTTATCAAAACTGCACCAGCTCCAGTTCAATTAATGGAAGCTGCAAAAATCCAAAAAGGTTCTAAAGAAAGTAACCGTGACAAAGTAGGTAAAGTAACATGGGCACAAGTGGAAGCTATCGCAAAAGATAAGATGGAAGACTTGAATGCATTTACTTTAAACAGCGCTATGAACATGGTTGCTGGAACTGCACGTTCAATGGGTATTACTGTAGATGGTAAAGCTCCTTGGGAAAATTAATTTATTCACCTTAAAAAATAATCAACATGTCATTGACTAAAAAAAGAAAAGCGGTGGTTGCAAAGGTGGATAAGAATAAATTTTATTCCCTTAAAGATGCATCTGCATTAGTAAAAGAAATTAACTGTACAAAGTTTGATAGCTCTGTAGATTTACATATTCGTTTAGGAGTAGATCCTAAAAAAGCAGACCAACAAGTTCGTGGTACTGTTTCTTTACCTCACGGTACTGGTCGTACAAAAAAAGTATTAGTACTTTGTACTCCAGATAAAGAAGCAGCAGCAAGAGAAGCAGGTGCTGACTATGTAGGTTTAGATGAGTTCGTAGCTAAAATTGAAGGTGGTTGGGTAGATATGGATGTTATCATCGCTACTCCAGCTGTAATGCCTAAAATTGGTAAATTAGGTAAAGTATTAGGACCACGTAACTTAATGCCAAACCCTAAAACTGGTACTGTAACAAATGATGTTGCAGCTGCAGTAAACGAAGTAAAAGGGGGTAAGATTGCATTTAAAGTTGACAAAGCTGGTATCGTTCACGCATCAATTGGTCGTGTATCTTTCTCTGCAGAAAAAATTGCAGAAAACAGTGCTGAATTAATTAATGCGATCATTAAATTGAAACCTTCTGCATCTAAAGGAACTTATTTGAAAGGTGCAAGCATGGCTTCTACAATGAGTGCAGGTATTGCATTAGAAACTAAATCATTAATCAACTAGTCCTGGTGATCCGAAAGGAAATGACCCAGGTAATTAAATAAAATTAGTTATGACCAAAGATCAAAAAAACGAAGTGATTGAAATCCTTAAAGGAAAATTCAGTCAATATAATAACTTCTATATCACAGACACAGAATCTTTGAGCGTAGAACAAATCTCTAATTTACGTCGTTCTTGTTTTAACAAGGAAGTAGAAATGAAAGTGGCAAAAAACACTTTAATTCGTAAAGCATTAGAAGGTTTAGATAGCGAAAAGTATTCAGGTTTGTTCGATTCATTGAACAATGTAACTGCATTGATGTTCTCTGAAAATCCTAAAGATCCAGCAGTGATTCTTAGTGCGTTCAGAAAAGCAAATGCAGGCGATAGACCAACATTGAAAGCAGCTTTCATTAATGGCGATATTTTTGTAGGGGATGCATCATTAGTAGCATTAACAAATATCAAAACTAAAAACGAGCTTATCGGTGAAGTTCTTGGATTGTTACAATCTCCAGCTAAGCGCGTAATTGCAGCTTTATTAAACCACGCCGAAAACGGTTCTTCTGCAACTGAGACAGAAGTAGTAGCAGCAGCGGTTGAAGTAGCAGTAGCGGAAACTCCAGCAGAAGCTCCAGCAGTTGAAGCAGCGGCTCCGGAAGCAGCTCCTGAAGCATAGTTGTAAACCTTGTGATGAGAGAGGAAATTTTCATCAAA
>CAIQQR010000100.1 GCA_903874055.1 uncultured Bacteroidota bacterium
AGGGTGTGGGTACGCCCCTCGTAGAAGTAAAAGGAAGACGACGAACAAAGTGAGTCGACAGTCCTGAACGAAATGCGCAGCATTTTGTTGAAAGGGTTTGGGTACGCCCCTGAAAAATCTTAACTTAATCAAATGAAAAATTATTCACCTATACGTAAAGCCCTCTTTATAGTTACTACCCTTTTGAGTTTGAAGAATTATGCACAAAATAATTCCACTTTGCAAATAATCCAATACCCAATCAATTACTCAAAAGACAGAACTGATTTAAGTATACAATATTTAAAAGAAAGGCATGGTTTAACACAAACCACACCAACCATCAATCCAAAAATAATTGTATTGCACTTTACAGGATTTGGGAATATAAAAACTATACACGAATATTTTAATGCACCTACCATTGAAGAAAGTAGAAAAGTAAATAAAAAAGTGAGTGCACTAAATGTTGGGTCGCATTACTTGATAGACAGAGATGGAACTATTTATCAACTCATACCAGATACATTGTTAGCAAGGCATGTAATTGGATTAAATTATTGCGCCATTGGTGTTGAAAATATTGGAAGCGAAAAAGAACCATTAACTGAAGCGCAAATTATTTCGAATGCAAAATTAGTTCGTTATTTAACTACGAAATATAAAATCGAATATCTTATTGGACATGAAGAATATATCCAATTCAGAAATACTTCACTTTGGAAAGAGACGGATTCAAATTATATTACTTATAAAAACGACCCTGGAAAAGCTTTTATGGATGGAGTGCGATTACTCACTAAGGATTTAGGATTAAGAGCAACCCCATAAAGCACTACTCTCCCCCAACTATTTTACTAGTACTTCTGTATAAATAGTTTTCATAAATATGTCTACGCGCAAATCTGTCTGGTGTATCTGAATTGACTAATTTAACATAAATAGCTTTAGGTACTCCATAATATTCATATTCGTTCCCATCAGAAAAAACGACACGTAAAATTTCTGATTTAAACTCAAAATCATTGATACTTGATTCGGAAATAGTAGCAGTATATTCAGTAAATGTAGCAGCATGTGTATCGGGATGTACACTCACTAAAAAATGATAAGAGGCAATTAATTTAGTGGATTTTTCTTCGGCCATCTTTTTAGATTCCTCGCTATCTTGGAATTTGTCAGGATGCCATTCCATCATGATTTTACGATACACTTTCTTTAAATCACTTAAAGTAGCCTTATCATCCACCCCTAAAATGGCTCTATGCCTTTCAATTCGTTTCATTTTTACTAATTATAAGGCGCGAAAGTACAACATATCTATCCTAGTACAAAAAAAAGCCCCCAGATATGGGGGCTTTTAGGTATTGATTTTAAAAATAGCTTATTGTTTATTTAGGACGACACACTTTAAATGAACCGGTACTAGACCAATTCGCTTATTTTACTTCTTCAAATTGTGCGTCTTCAACCGTGTCATTGCTCGCACCACCATTTGCTTGTCCAGCGTCCCCACCTGGAGCAGCTCCTGCACCTGCACCCTCTGCTTGTGCTTTGTAAATTTCTTCACTTGCAGCAGTCCAAGCAGCGTTCATTGCCTCTAAGGCAGTGGTTACTTGTGTAACATCCTGTGCTTCATGAGCTACTTTCAAATTTGCTAAAGCAGTTTCGATTGGTGCTTTTTTATCTGCAGAAATTTTATCACCAAACTCTTTCAATTGCTTTTCTGTTTGGAAAATCAAGCTATCTGCTTCATTTAATTTTTCTACTCTTTCTTTTTCAATTTTATCAGATGCTTCGTTGGCTTTTGCATCGGCTTTCATTTTTTCAATTTCTTCCTTAGTCAAACCACTACCCGCTTCAATTCTAATTTTTTGTTCTTTACCAGTGCCTTTATCTTTTGCGCTTACGTTTAAGATACCGTTTGCATCAATGTCAAAAGTTACTTCAATTTGAGGAACGCCTCTTGGTGCTGGTGGAATACCATCCAAGTTAAACATACCTAAACTTTTATTTTGATTCGCCATTGGACGCTCCCCTTGTAATACATGAATTTGTACCCCTGGTTGATTGTCACTAGCTGTTGAATACACCTCAGTTTTCTTAGTAGGAATCGTTGTGTTAGAGGCAATCAATGTTGTCATAACACCACCCATAGTTTCGATACCTAAGTTTAAAGGTGTAACGTCGAATAATAAAACATCTTTTACATCACAGAT
>CAIQQR010000101.1 GCA_903874055.1 uncultured Bacteroidota bacterium
ATGTGCGTTTAAACAAGCAGTAATATCGTTTTTTACGGCGCCATCATCGTAGTTTTCTCCTGGTAAATTATGCTTTTTTGCATATGCTGGAATATTCGCTACAGCATGATCTGCTGTTAAGAAAACGGTATAATTATCTTTACCCACTTGTTTGTCTAAGAAACTAAAAAAGTCAGCTAAAATTTCATCTAACTTAACATAGCCGTCTAATGTTTCCCATGAATTTGGTCCAAAACTATGACCAATATAATCCGGTGAGGAAAAACTTACTGCTAATAAATCTGTAATATTATCTTGTCCTAAATGCTCGTTTAACAATGCTTGTTTTGCAATATCAATCACTAAATTATTGCCATACGGAGTTGAAGTAATTTTGCTATAATCCTTTCCTACAAAGGATTTAAAGTCATAAGGAAAATGCTTTGCATCTTTGCCAAATGGAGTAGACTCGTACTCATTTTCGTCAGCGTCGCAGTTATTTTCATAAATTGATTTTGACAAACTTAAGTCCCAACCTTTACTGTACAAACTATCAACATGATGTGCATTGTTATAGCTTGTAAGCCATGATGGTAAAGTGTTTGCATAATAGGTGGAAGTAATAAAATTACCCGATTTTGTATCATACCAATAAGCTGCATCCGCAGCATGACCTGCTGGAATAATAGCACCTCGGTCTTTTAAAGAAACACCAATTACTTTGCTTTTGAAATTGGTAGCTAATTTTAATTCGTCTCCAATAGTGCTTGTCCAAACATTTACTGGACTCATTTGTCCAGCTGCATTATTGCTAATTCCTACCGCTTGTACCGATGCATCTTCTACACAATACACTTGCTTTTGTTTTACATTATCATACCAACTATTTCCAGCAATACCATGCAGGGCAGGAACACTTCCAGTATATACGCAGGTATGGCCACATGCAGTGACTGTTGGAACATAAGGGATCATGGTATTGTCACAAGTTGTCCCTTGATTTATAAAGTGTAAAAATCCATTTTGAGATTTAAAAAAAGGCTTGAATTTATTGACATAATCCCATCTCATTTGGTCTACCACAATGCCAACCACTAATTTGGGTTTAGCACTTGTCTTAATGGGATTTACTTGTTTTTGAGCAAATGTTGAAAGGCTTAGCAAGCAAATGCTAATTGTAATTATAATACGCATATAGCAATGAATTTATATGATCGCAATTTACGCTAATTATTAACGCTTTAAAGGCAAAAATTGTTTAAATTTGCATTAATAATTAATACTATATGGCAGACATTTTTGATCGTTTAATTAAAAACTACGGACCTATCGGACAACATCGTGAAAGAGCACATGGTTACTTTGCATTTCCAAAATTGGATGGTGAAGTTGGTTCAAAAATGAAATTTAGAGGTCAAGAAATGATTGTTTGGAGCTTGAATAACTATTTAGGTCTAGCCAATCATCCCGAAGTACGTAAAGCCGATGCGGATGCAAGTGCTCAATACGGCTTGGCTTTGCCGATGGGTGCAAGAATGATGAGTGGTAACAGTGATTTACACGAACAATTAGAAAAAGAATTAGCCGATTTTGTTCAAAAAGAGGATTCTATCTTAATGAACTATGGATATCAAGGTATCATGAGTGCAATTGATGCTATTTGTGGAAGACACGATGTGGTGGTGTATGATGCAGAATGTCATGCATGTATTATTGATGCTTTAAGAATGATTCCTGGTCACCGTTTTGTTTTTAAACATAATGATGTCGAGGATTGTGAAAAGCAATTAACAAGAGCTCAGGCTTTAGCTGAAAAGCAAGGTGGTGGTATATTGGTCATTACAGAGGGTGTTTTTGGTATGGCAGGTGATCAGGGTAAATTAAAAGAAATTGCAGCTTTGAAAAAAAAGTTTGCTTTTCGTTTATTGGTTGATGATGCCCATGGCTTTGGAACCTTAGGGGAAACTGGGGCAGGTGCAGGGGAAGCGCAGGGTTGCCAAGATGAAATCGATTTATACTTTTCAACTTTTGCAAAAAGTATGGCTTCGATAGGTGCATTTATGGCGGGTCCAAGAACTATTATTGATTATATACGCTACAATATCCGTTCTCAAATATTTGCTAAGAGTTTGCCAATGCCGTATGTAGTTGGTAATTTAAAGCGTTTAGAATTATTAAGATCTAAGCCTGAGTTAAAGGCAAACCTTTGGAAAAATGCTTTGGCATTGCAAAATGGACTAAAAGAAAAAGGATTTGATATTGGCAAAACTGATTCAGTGGTAACTCCGGTGTATATGAAAGGTGGGGTTGAAGAAGCAACTGCAATGGTAATGGATATCAGAGAGAATTATAAAATATTTTGTTCCATTGTTGTATACCCTGTAATTCCAAAAGGACATATCATTTATCGTTTAATTCCAACTGCAGTGCATACACAAGAAGAAATTGACTTGACATTAAAAGCATTTAGTGAAACGAAAGCGAAGTTAGATGCGGGTGCATACAAAGCGAATGAAATTCCGGATATGGCTAATAAGTAAAAAACTTTTTAATTGAAGTAATCAATTTTCTCTTGTTCGTTTTTAATCAACTCAATACTTACATTTAATTCAAATCCAATTAAGAGAATTAGAGAATTAATGTAAATGAGGGTCATAACAATTAATACCGTTCCAATAGAGCCGTAGATTTTATTATAGCTACTAAAATGGTTTACCCAATAGGAGAATCCAACAGTAGTCAGTAACATTAAGATAGTTGATAATAATGCGCCAGGGGAAACCAGTGGCCATTTTTCTTTTACATAAGGCGCAAACTTGTAGATAAAGGCATTGCCAAAGAACAATAGTAAAATAATAATCAACCATCGTAAAGTATTCCAATATGGCAATAGGGTACTTTTTTTAATATCAAAACCAGCTCTCAATAAGGATGATAATTGATCCTGGCCAATAAGTACAAATAAGCTTGCGAATACCAATAAAATTAACATGATGGTTAATCTTAACGCCCTCATTCTTTGATGTAAAAAGAATGGTTTGTTTTGCATGATCGATTTATCAAAACTTCTAATAATTCCAGTCATTGCGTTGGAAGCATAAAAAAGCAATAATAAAAATCCAAAAGAGAAAACTCCTACGTGTTGACTTAATAAATCATTAATAATTTCAAGAATAAAATTATAGGTGCTCGAGTTGGGAGCAATGTCTTTAAACAAATTAAGTATTTGTGTTTTTATTTTAAAGGACTTAGGGAAATAAGGAATTAATGAAAACAAAAATAAAAACCCAGCAGGCAATGCCATGATAAGGTTAAAGGATATGGCAGATGCTCTGTCATATAAACCCAATGTATTTAATTGTTTGAATAAAAATTTAACTACCTGGAAAACATTAATTCGTTGAAATCCTGGCAAGTAGATTTGCTTTGCTCTCCTTTTAAGAAAGTTAAGAATGGGTCCAAATACTGTTTTAAAAAAAGCAAAGATTACTTTTAAAATAACCAATGGAATGCTAGTGATATTGATTCTTCCTTTTTTGATATTCGTCTAATTTAAGTTGATATTCTTTTGCAAATTTACTATGTTCTTCGAATGTAGCACTAAAATGATGATAGCCACTAAAATCGGCCTTCGCTACAAAATACAAATAATTTGTTTTAGGGGCGTTTAAAACTAAGTCAATAGTTTTGGGGCTAGGCGTACAAATAGGGCCTGGAGGTAATCCTAAATTACGATAAGTATTATAAGGGGAAGGGTTGCTTAAATACTTTTCATAAATACGAGTGATTGTAAAATCCTGCATTGCAAACTTAATGGTTGGGCAAGCTTGTAAACGCATATTTTTTTGTAATCTATTTTGATAAACACTTGCAATTAAACTTTTATCACTATCGTAATTACATTCTTCTTCTACAATGGAAGCCAATGTGTACACTTCATTAGGAGTCATTCCTATTGCTTCAGCTTTTCTTTTTCTGTCGTTTGATTTCCAAAACTGATCATGTTGATCCTTCATCTTTTGCATTAATTTAGAAAGGGAGGTGGACCAATACATGGTATAAGTATTGGGAATAAATAAACTTAGCAATTGCGTGGTATCGGTTCCATAAGCCGCAAGAGAATCATTGCTGTTAAAAAATTGAGCAGCAGTTAAACTGTCAACTGCTAAATTATTTCCAATGAACTTGGCAAGTTCTCCTCGGGTACGCACTTTATTAAGTACTAAATTAACGGTAGCTTGTTGGTTATTACGTAACATGCGCACTAAGGAAAGTAAACTGGTATTTCTTTTTACTAAAAATTTACCAGGTTTAATTTTTGAGTCAACATTAAGTAATTTGGCAAGCAATAAAAAACTAGGCTTGTCTAAAATTATTTTATTGGCCAGTAAACTATCCGATAATACAATTAATCCATTATTGCTATACTCAAAACTCGTTTTCTCTTTACCAAAATGAGTAGTGCTTAAGAATACATTGTAAGATTCATAGCATAATAAAAGAACTAATAGTGTTAGGATAAGCTTTTTCATATTTCAAAATACATAAAAAATCCCCATCTTTTTGAGATGGGGACAAAATCATATATAAAATTCAATTTTCCACGCAATGTGGAATTGAGTGCTATTTTTTCTCTACTGGAGTGCTTTGGTTAGCTGGAGCTTGTTGCACTGGTGCTGCTTGTTGAGGCGCTGTAGTAGTTGAGGTATTTACTTTGTTGATTAAATCCTTTTCGCTACTTGATCCACTTGCTGATTTTAAGAAAAGGGTAGAAGACATTGCTAAAACAGCAATAACGAGTACAAAAATCCAAGTACCTTTTTCTAAAACGTCAGTTGTTTGTTTAACACCCATAAAGTTGTTTGACAAACCGCCCACATTTGCATTTAATCCGCCCCCTTTTGGGTTTTGAATTAATACCATAAATCCAAGTCCGATACAAGCAGTAACCATTAAGATTATAAATAAAGTAATCATTTGTTTTGTTTTAATTGTTCAATTCGAGACGCAAAATAAACGGATTTTTCAGGAAAAATAAAACTTAATTTAGAATAGATGTCAATTGCCTTCCGATTATTGCCTTGTTTTTCCCAAACTTCAGCCATTGCCTCTGTTATGACTTCAGTTGCATTATTGGCCTTTTCGGCTATAATTGCTATCAATTTCTCCTGTTCTTCGCCAATTTCGGTCAAATTTGGGTTATTTTCCGCTTGTTTGTTAATTATCTTCAGCCAAGCCGTAAAGCTCCTTAATTGCTTGGTAAATTTATCCTGAGGGAGCTTTGAAAGGTCAATTTCAATGCCTTGGGCACCAAAATAGTCCTTAACAATCTGTGGAGCTTCTTTTTCAAAGTCTAATTTTTCCGATTCAACCGACTCGTTAAATTGAGCTAATTGTTCAGAAATAAGGGTGTTTAATTTAGCCTCAATGGGTGCAGCGATAGTATCTGCTTCCTCATTGGAAAGCCATTGATGTAATTGTAATGCAGTTGGAAAATAGCTACTTGCTATTTGTAACTGAGCAGCATATTTATCTGATTGTTCGAGTGCATATTTTTTTGCCAACAATAATTGTAAACTTGGGCTAAACGCATTTTCAGCAACACAGTTTTCTAATACACTGGTTTCCATGTTTGAAAGGTCATCTTGGCCTGTCCACTTTAATAAAATTGTATTCAATGTAGATAGGTTCATTAATTACCAGTTTGAAAAAATTTGGTTAAAAATATCATCAGTTATATTGCGAACAATATCATCCATTAATTGCCCCTCGGCTTGATTTAAAGTAAGATTTGCTGAAAAGTCAAAGTTTCTAGATACATCAAATTCTTGTTCTTTATTATCTAAAGTTTTTTTCAATAAAACATGGACTGTAACTGTTAAACGATTGGTGGTGGCTTGTTGTGCGCTTACACCAACAGTTTGCGTAGGATCATAATTAGTAATGGTTGCATAAATTTGATAATGTGCATCATCGCTATTGGTCCTTGTTAATTTGGTTTGCCCAATAATTTTTTGCTGTAATTTATCAGTTAACAATGGCGCTAATTGTGGGTTCACATATCTAGCTTTGTTTTCGATAAATCCAATTTTAACTGTTTTTACATTATCAGGTATAATGGCATCCTTAAAACTATAAATTCCACATCCCGATAAAATGGAGGTAAAAAGTACAACCACTATCATGCTTAAATAGACAAACAGCTTGTTAGTATATGAAAATTTATTCTTCAATGTTGTATTCTTTAATTTTTCTATATAATGTTCTTTCGCTAATGCCTAAATCAGTAGCAGCATCTTTTCTTCGTCCACGGTGCTTTTTTAACGCCTTTAAAATTAGTTCTTTTTCTTTATCCATGATATTTAATGACTCTTCCACTTCATAATGGCCTTGCATATCATTATCTATTATTAAAGGCTGAGAATTAATTATTGGTTGTGGGTTACTAATATGAACAGGAGCAATTGGATTTGAAGCATTGTTTGGGGCTGTAATAGACGAATGTTGGATATTATTTTGTAAAAGATCCTCTTTAAGTTCATTCATGATAGATTCCCTCGTAAAATTACCGGATTGACCAGCAATAGAAGGGTTCTGTAAAATTTCAAAGAACATTTTTTTCAATTCATTTACATCCTTTTTCATGTCAAAGAAAAGCTTGTATAAAATTTCTCTTTCATTGGCAAACTCACCAACAGGAGCTCCAGTTACCATTGGCATATTATGCTTTGTGACCTGTGGTAAAAAGCCCGCTAAAATTTGTCCATTAATTTGATCAGTTGTACTTAAAACAGAAATTTGTTCTGCAATATTTTTCAATTCACGCACATTACCTGGCCAACTATAAGTAGTTAATAAACCACGCGCTTCTTCGTCTAAAAAAATAGGTTTTGTTTTATATTTTTCAGCAAAGTCCACCACAAATTTTCTAAATAATAAAGGGATGTCTTCCTTTCTATCTCTTAAACTTGGTACTCTAATAGGTACCGTGTTTAAACGATAATATAAGTCCTCTCTAAATTTGCCTTTTTGTGTAAATTCCATTAATTCTCTATTGGTAGCTGCAATAACACGTACATCTGTTTTTTGCACTTTAGAGGAACCCACTCTTATAAACTCACCAGTTTCTAACACACGCAATAAACGAGCTTGCGTACCCAATGGCATTTCGCCAATTTCATCTAAAAATATAGTACCCCCATTTACGGTTTCAAAATATCCTTTGCGACTGTCCACAGCCCCTGTGAAAGATCCTTTTTCGTGTCCAAATAATTCTGAATCAATGGTGCCCTCTGGAATGGCACCGCAGTTCACTGCAATAAATGGATTGTGTTTACGTGCCGAAAGGCTATGAATAATTTGAGAAAAAACTTCTTTACCAACTCCAGATTCTCCAACAATCAAAACGGTCAAGTCGGTTGCCGCAACTTGCTCCGCAGTATTCAATGCATGGTTTAGCGAAGGCGTGTTGCCAATAATACTAAACCTGTTTTTTAAAGATTGTAAATCCATAGTATAATTATTTATCCTATATAAGTTTATTAATTACTTAGTTTCCCAAGTAAAGTTCCTTTAGTAAAATCAGTTACCAATACATTTACATAATCCCCTTTTTTCAAATTGTGATTCTCTTTTGAAAACACAATCACTTTGTTTTGGCTATTACGTCCCATCCATTCTTGATCGCTCTTTTTACTATTGCCTTCAATTAAAACTTCGAAGGTTTTGCCAACATCTTTTTTGTTGCTTTCGTTGGATAATACCCATTGTACATCAACAATTTCTTGTAACCTTCTTTTCTTTACTTCCTCGGGTATATCATCATCATATCTTTTGGCAGCAAGTGTTCCAGGACGCTCCGAATAAAAATACATATAACTATAATCGTAATTCGCTTCCTTCATAATGCTAATCGTATCCTGATGATCTTCTTCAGTTTCAGTACAAAATCCAGCAATGATATCTGCCGAAATACTACAGTCGGGCATAATTTCTCTTATGCGTGCTACCTTTGATAAATACCATTCTCTAGTATAAGTGCGATTCATTAATTGCAACATTCTTGTACTACCACTTTGCACAGGTAGGTGAATGTATTTACAAATATTATGGTACTTAGCCATGGTAAATAAAACTTCATCCGTAATATCCTTAGGGTGTGAAGTGCTAAAACGAACGCGCAAACTAACATCAATTTTTGCTACACTTTCTAATAGTTGTGCAAAAGTAACCGACTCGTTTGTTTCTGGATTGTTCCAATAATAACTATCTACATTTTGACCTAATAAAGTAATTTCTTTATATCCTTTTTCAAATAAATCACGACACTCTGCAACGATACTAAATGCATCACGACTTCTTTCACGACCTCTTGTAAATGGTACTACACAAAAGCTACACATATTATTACATCCTCGCATAATGGAAACAAAACTGCTAATACCATTGCTGTCCAAGCGCACTGGGGCAATATCACCATAGGTTTCGTCTCTACTTAAAATTACATTCACTGCTTTTTGTCCTGTACCAGCTTCGGTAATTAAATCGGGTAGGGTTCTATAAGCATCTGGACCTACCACAATATCAACCAATTTTTCTTCCTCTAATAATTGTGATTTTAAACGCTCTGCCATGCAACCTAATATACCTACAAGTAAACCTGGACGTGCATGTTTTAATTTTCTAAATTCAGTTAATCGTTTTCTAACAGTTTGTTCGGCTTTTTCTCTAACCGAACAGGTATTCACTAAAATTAAATCAGCTTCCTCGGCTTGTCGGGTGCTTCCGTATCCATTATTTTCTAATATAGAAGCCACTACTTCACTATCTGCAAAGTTCATCGCACAGCCATAACTTTCTACATAAAAGAACTTGTTAAAGTGCTTTTTGGGTGCATTCGATTCAAATGCTTCCCCTTGTCTTGACTCATCGTGTGCTTTCGTATCGCTCGCGTATAATTCCATGTATAAATCTTGCTAATTGTTTAGTCTGCAAATTTAGTTAAAAAATCTTGATTGTGCCATCTTGTCATATTTTTAAACTAATTATTTGATAATGAAGATCTTATTTATAACATAAAATAGCTTTAACATTATTACAGAAGTCTATAAATCAATAACTTATTAAAATTTGTATATTTGATTTAAATAGAAAGAGAATGAAGAAATGGCTTCTTGTCTTATTGGGTGCATTTGTTTTTACTACTTTATCTGCACAGGATTTAGTAGTAGCTAAACTTAGATCAGAGACTTCGAGAAATATTAAAAAAGAGGCAGACACTACTAATTGGAATTGGAAAACTGGGGGATTATATAATTTTAATTTATCACAAAGTTCCTTGAGCAATTGGGCAGCGGGAGGTGATAATTTTAATATGGCATTGACGAGCTACTTTAATTATTTCGCATTTTATCAAAAGCCTAGACATAATTGGGATAACAACTTAGATGTAAACTTGGGATTTATGCAATCCACTAGTTTAGGAGGACGTAAAAATGATGATCGTGTAGATATGTTGAGTAAGTATGGATATAAAATAGATTCTACCGGTCAATTGTACTTGTCTGGTTTATTTAATTTTCGTTCCCAGTTTTTTGATGGCTATAGCTTTAGTGGTATCAATGCGAATTTTACTTCTAGTTTTTTATCTCCTGCCTATGTGATATTATCAGCTGGGGTGGATTATAAACCTGATAATGATTTATCCATTTTCTTTTCTCCTTTAACTTCAAGAAGCACCATAGTGTTAAATAATAAGTTATCTCAGCAAGGTAAATATGGGTTGGATACTGGAAAGCATGTTTATAGAGAAACAGGTTTGTTTGTTACTGTTAATTATAGCAAAACAATTGCACCCAATATTACTTATAAAGGAAGAGCAGATTTTTTCTCTAATTATTATCAAAAGCCTGAGAATGTTAACTTTTACATGACTAACTTATTCTTGTTTAAGATACATAAAAACTTTTCGGCAACCTATAGCTTAGACATGATGTATGATGATAAGATTCGGATATTTGGACCCAATAAAACATCACCTGGTTTACAGTTAAAGAGTATTATTGGTATAGGTTATGTTAAGCCTATTCAAGTTAAAAAAGTGGTAGTTAAGCCAACATTTGTAGCAGGAAGCGAAAATGCAGGTTCCAATTCAAATAAATAAAGGCCTAAGCACTATTTACATATTGCTTTTAAAGTATGTTTTATTTTATTGGCTTTATGCGTCAGGTCTGAATAGTTGCTGCTCATGATAGTTACATGACCCATTTTACGACCAGGTTTGGTTTGTTTTTTTCCATACAAATGCACAAAAACATTATCCATTGCAAGTACTTCCTCTAAACCTTCATAAAATACGTCTCCACTAAAACCTACTGCACCAATTATATTAACAATCGCAGATGGAAGTATTGCTGCTGGATTACCTAAAGGATAGTTTAATAATATCCTCCAAATCATATCGTATTGACTACTGTAATTGGCTTCAATGGTATGGTGTCCACTATTATGAACACGAGGAGCGGCTTCATTTACCCATACATCACCAACATTGTCAATAAATAATTCAATGGCAAACAGCCCTGGACTTTTTAAACCATTCACTACTTTACGCGCAATGGCTTGGGCTTTCCATAATTGTTTTTCTTCCAATTTAGCTGGACTTAACTGGTAGTCGAGTAAATTATAAACAGGATCAAAAACCATTTCAGCAGGAGGGTAAATGATGGTTTCTCCTTTTGCATCCATTGCAACAATTAAAGCAATTTCTTTACTGATTATTATTTTCTTCTCTAAAACTGATGGGGCATCAAAGCCAAGTGCAATATCAGTTTCCGTATTAAGTACTTGAACACCTTTACCATCATAACCACCTTCACCTAATTTATGCACGGCAGGTAAAAATTGAATATATTTTGCAAGATCCGTTTTGTTTTGAGTGATATGAAATGCCGATGTAGGTATTTCATTGTCTACATAAAACTGTTTTTGTAATATCTTATTTTTAATAATTCGTATAGCAGCAGGGGTAGGATAAACTTTAACGCCTTCTTGTTCTAGTTTTTCTAGCGCATCCACATTTACAGCTTCAATTTCAATGGTTAATGCATCTAGGTTTTTACCAAAATTATAAACGGTATCAAAATCATTAATATTCCCTAAAGTAAAATAATGACATAAATGAGCTGCAGGACAATGGGCATCATTTTCCAAAACATAAGTAGTTACATCATAGTTAGCAGCTGCTTGTAACAGCATTCTACCTAATTGACCGCCTCCTAAAATACCTACTTTCATAAGTTCCTATTTATTTTGTCAAAGATAAGGCGAAAACCGACTAAATTTGTCTTGAATAATCTAAAGAATCAATCTAACAATATGCAAGCTCCTGTAATTATTTCGGTGAAAGACTTGGTTAAAACCTATGGGAATTTTGAAGCAGTGAAGGGGATTAGCTTTGATGTTTATGAGGGTGAAATATTTGGTCTCTTAGGACCGAATGGGGCAGGTAAATCAACCACCCTTGAAATTATTGAAACATTAAGAGAAAAAACAAGTGGAGAGATAATTGTTGATGGATTAAATTTAGATGTAGCCCCAGGAGAAATTAAAAAAATAATAGGAGTACAGTTACAAACTTCTGGTTTTTATCCAAATCTTAATTTAACCGAGCTCATTCATTTGTTTGTTGGTTTATATCAAAGCGATGTAGATCCAACAACACTTTTAAAAAAGGTAAATTTAGAGGATAAGGCTAAATCGAAATACAAAGAAATGAGTGGGGGGCAAAAGCAAAGATTCTCCATTGCAACCACACTTATAAATAAACCCAAAATCATTTTTTTAGATGAACCTACTACTGGCTTGGATCCACAAGCAAGAAGAAATTTATGGGATTTAATTAAAGAAATTAGAGATAATGGAACGACGGTAATTATTACCACACATTATATGGATGAGGCCGAAATTTTATGTGATCGTGTGGCAATTGTAGATAGTGGTAAAATTGTTGCTATCAATACCCCTAATACTTTAATTGATAATTTAGTGGCTACTGGATTTGAAAAAGAAAAGGAAGTTAAAAAGGCCAACTTGGAAGATGTGTTTATTAATCTTACAGGAAAAGAGTGGAGAGCAGATTAAAAATATTTTATCATCAAATTTATAATCAATTAATTATATAAACAAATGACACAGGACCCTAGATATCCTATTGGAAAGTACCAAGCAATGCCTTTTAGTGAAGCCACGAAAAATCAATGGATTCAAGACTTAAGAATTGCACCCGCAGATTTAGAACATGTACTTTTAAATTTAGATAAAGCGCAATTAGATACCCCTTATCGCGAGGGTGGTTGGACTGTAAATCAAGTAGTTCATCATTTAGCGGATAGTCATATGAATGCTTTTATTCGCTTTAAATTGGCTTTAACTGAAGATGTCCCAACCATTAAACCTTATGATGAAAATGCATGGGTATTAACAGCTGATGTTGCTGAAACACCTTTAAATTATTCAGTTACCTTACTACATGCTTTACATGAGCGTTGGGCTAATTTATTTGCAAGTTTAACGGAAGAGCAATGGCAAAGAAAGTTGTTTCATCCAGTGCGAAATGCAGAAGTAAGTGTTTGGGATATGTTTGCAATTTATGCATGGCATGGCAAGCATCATATTGCACATATTAAGGCATTGAGAGATCAAAAGGGTTGGTAAAATTTAGACACTTTCTATCTACCTCTGCTACTAAAAATACACTGCCAATCACCAAAATTAAATCTTGGGGGTTGGCATTTTTATTAGCAGTGGCAATAGCAATATTTACATTTTCATATTGTTCGCCAATTCTTTGTAATGCGTTTCCTTTTTCAGCCAATTCATTTGCTGGCAATGCTCTAGGAATATGTGATTGAGTATAATAATAGGTAGCATCTTTAGGCAATAAATTTAATACTGCATCAATATCCTTATCTCTTACCATACCTGTTACAATATGCAATTGGTTGTAATGGATTCCTGCTAATTGATCTAATAAAGCAATAATGCCTGGCTCATTATGGGCAACATCTAAAACTAATTTTGGATGCGCTTGAATGCATTCCCAACGTCCCATTAAACTGGTATTTTTTTTCACATTCGCAAGTGCCTTAGCCACTTTAGGGGCATTTAATTTCCAACCCATTGTGGATAAAATTTGAGCAGCAGCGAGTACTCCCTTTAAATTTTTATTTTGGTATTTGCCAGGTAAATCACATTCTATGGTAAATGTTTTTGAAAATAATGGAGCGTCTAGTAAATGAATAAGGGGTTGGTTAAATTCAAAAAGAGAGGAATTCCAATTGTTTTGAAAAGCATTAAATGCTATAAAATCTTCGGCAAAGTATATTGGAGCATTTAACTGCTTTGCTTTTTCATCAAACACTTTTTTGGTTTCGCTTACCACTTCACTAATTACAACCGGCGTATCTGATTTAATTATTCCTGCTTTTTCTGCAGCAATTTCGGGCAGGGTATTGCCAAGTAATGCCATATGATCCCATCCAATATTAGTAATAATACAAAGCTCAGGATGAATTACATTGGTACTATCTAATCTGCCACCAAGTCCAGTTTCAATAATGGCGATATCACATTTTTGTTGTGCAAAATATTCAAATGCCATTCCAACAGTGATCTCAAAAAAAGAGGGTTCAATTTCATCTATTAAACCTTTCACTTTGTTGGTGAAATTGGTGACGAATGATTGTGAACACATCTCGCCATTTACTTTTATGCGCTCTCTAAAATCATATAAATGAGGTGAAGTATATAGTCCTGTTGTATATCCAGCTTCTTGAAAAATACTTGCTAGCATATGACTGGTAGAGCCTTTGCCATTGGTGCCTGCAACATGAATTGTTTTAAATTTATGCTGAGGGTTTCCTAAAAATGAACAAATCGCATTTGTATTATTTAAATCATTTTTAATAGCAGCTGCACCAATCTTACTAAACATAGGTAAGCGACTATACAAATAGTCAATAGTATCTTGATAGGCCATAGCAACAATAAACTTAATAGTTTGAACTAATTATTGAACTTCAAATTTGAATTTCACAGTTACAATTGAACTATGATCTGAAACATTAAAATTGATCTTTGTTAAATACTCGGTAATTGCTCTTTTGTATTTAGTATCATTTGAGGAAGATCCTTTTACAATTTGTACAAAGCGGCCAGTACCTGAAGGGCTCACTTCAATTTCAGCATAAATAGTAGCTGCTTCTACATCTCCATTAAACGAATATACTTTAGTAACATGTCTGTCTCCTTTGGTTACAAATGGCCCCCCTGTACCAGTATAAGATTTTCCATTGATGCTACCATTAGCAACTCCTTGATCGCCATGCCCACCTGCAATTCCTTGGTCTTTCACATTATTATAGCTATCCTGATTATTACCACCTTTGCCATTACCACCAGCGTATTTTCCAAAAACCGCTTTAGGTTTTGGAGCAATAGGCACGGGTAAAGTTTTAGCATGCTTGGTTACTTTCTTTGCATTTACGGCCTCATCATTTGGATCGTTTGAATTGATATTTGTCTTAACCGTATTGTTATCAGATTGAACACTTGCTTTTTTGGGTGCACCCACTTCGGGTGCTGGAGCTTCCTTACTTAATGGAGGAGTATCTCCTAATCCAGTCTCGCTATTGCCTAAATTCACTTCCATATAAGTTGGCTGAGGAGGTGAAATAATAGGAGGGGTTTGTTTCCATTGTAATACCACAAACAACAAACTAAGTACAACACATATAATAGTAGTGTAAATACTTGCTTTTAAATTCTTTTGTTGTTCAAAGTTAAGTTGCATACAATAAAATTAATGTAAAAATACATCATAACCCAATCTGCAAAGGGTTCCTAAAATAACCACTAAAAATACGGTTCTAATAAATCCATTCCCTTTCATTATTGCCAATCTTGATCCTATAATTCCCCCTAAAGCATTACAAATGGCCATAGGAAAGGCGATATGCCAAAGAATTGCTCCTTTAAGACCAAATAAAATGATGGAACCCATATTGGTAGCAAGATTCACCACTTTGGCATGGGCGTTAGCTTGTATAAAATCAAAGCCCAACCAACTAATAAAAGCAAGTACTAAAAGACTGCCTGCGCCAGGTCCAATAAAACCATCATAAAATCCTAAAGCCAAACAAATTAGGGCTCCTTTATACCAAGGGAATTCAAGTGTTTCATTATTGGTTTCGCGACCAAAATCTTTTTTAGTAAAAGTATATATGGCAATGATTACAAGTACTACTAATATAACTGGCTTCATAAATTGGTTACTCACTTTGGTTAAACAAAGAGATCCTGTAAATGAAGCAATAAATGCTATGGATGTAAATAACAATAATCTTGCCAATGGAATTTTTACCTTTTTTAAAAAAGTGCGTGCAGCAAAAAAGGTACCTGTAAAAGAAGGAATTTTTAATGAGCCTATGACTTGTGCAACTGAATTATTATTTAGTAAAATTAAACCTGCTGGCGTTTGTATTAATCCACCTCCGCCCACAATGGCATCCACTAAACCAGCAAAAAAAGCGATGATGCAAAGCAAAATAATCGTTACAGTCATTGGGTACTATTCTTGTTTTAAAATGGGTTTTAATGGTGTTGGCCAGGTATTAATAACGATACCTGTAATTATTATTATCCCACTAATTAATTGAGCATTGTTAAAACTTTCATTTAAAAATAATACCGCTTCAAAGGAACTAAGTATGGGGCCCAATGTTAAAAATAATGAAGCTTTTCCAGCGCCAATTCTTTGAATGGCGTTGCTCCAAATTAAATAGGAGATAGTAGAGTTGCCAATGCCAATATATAAAACTACCCATAATAAATGGGTATTATAAATAACGGGTTGAACATATTTCATTTCATATAATGCACCAGGCAATAATAATACTGCACCAATGATAAATAAACACAATAAAAAACTATTGTTTGAAATACCAGCAGGTTTCTTTTTTACAAAAACATTATAGGATCCAAAACAAAATCCAGCTGCTATCATCCATAAATCTCCCTTGCCAAAATGAAAGCTCAATAAATTATGAATGTCTCCTTTTGTCAATAAATACAATGTTCCGATAATACACAATAAAATGCCAGAAATATTTTTCCAATGTAATTTTTCATTCACCAACCAAGCGCCTAAAAGTGCCGCTACTATTGGGTTTACAGTAGATCCAAATAAGGCCATATTAATAGCAGTGGCATAATGACCTGCTGAATAAATTAAAGTGTTGTAAATAGTAAATCCAACCAAGCCCATTAAAAAAAAGTACAATTTATTTTCTTTAAAAATAGACCACTCTGCTTTTAAATTTTTGTAGGCAAATGGGAACATGCAAATAATAGCAGTGGTCCATCTAAACAACGCAATGCTCATGGGGCCTGCTAAATTGATAGCATACCTTGATACAATAAAATTACCCGACCAGATAATAGTGGAGCTAATGGCAAGCAGGGCACCTATTTGATTGTTTCTTCTCATTTGCTTTGACAAAGCTTAGTGGTGCGCAAAGTTTTGGGTAAAGTCTCCTTTGATTCTTTCAATGGGAGGGTTAAAGTATCCAAATTTTAAATCAGGAAATTCTTCTTGAATCAATTCCATCATTTGTTTGATACCCATAATTTCACCCATCTCAGTAAATCCAATTTTTCCTAAATACCAATCTGGATCAATATTAAAGTTTCTCCATTGAATCATTTTCAAACCAGTTTCTTTAATTAATTTTCTTAAAGCTTCATATTCCTCAACACTATCGGTCATCCCAGGGAAAACAAAATAATTAATACTAGTCCATTTGCCAGCTTCCGACATTACGCGGATACTTTCTTTAATATCAGCAAAGGTGTAATTATTAGGACGGTAATAAGCATTGTAAATATTTTCTCGCGCCGAGTTCATACTTACGCGAATGCTATCCAATCCCACAGCAGCCAATTCTGCAACGGCTTTTGGATTGGAACCGTTTGTATTAATATTGATACTTCCTTTATCGGTATGTTTTCTTATTTCAATAATGGCTTCTTTAATAGTCTCCCACATTAATAATGGTTCGCCTTCACAACCTTGTCCAAAACTTACAATCGGAAAAGGGGCACTCATTAAATGCGGAACGGTGTATTCAACAACTTCAGCAGCAGTAGGTTTAAATGTTAAACGATCCTGTGTGGAAATAATTTCTTCCTCCTGTGGCTGAAACGAAATACAACCAATACAATTGGCATTACAAGCTGGTGAAATAGGAATTGGGCATTCCCAACGACCCATTGCTAAATTACGCGCAGCAGGACAGGTATAGGTTTGACAACAATTTTCCATCAAGTGTTTTACCAATCTATTATGACTGTATAAGGATAGTAATTTTTGAGTTCCATTGTCAATAATTTCTTGATCATATCCTTCACAATCCTGCCTAATGTCTTGTTCAATGCGCACAGCAGGCACATAATTTTTTCCATCTAACCAACCCACAGCTGTGTAACAAAATAAGGGTAGTGTGGGTGCATCCGCATCTAATGTTTCATATGCAGATACATATAAACCTGTATGTGCAGGAGGAATAAATGCAGCTACTGCCCAACCTAATTCGCAAAGGCGCATTTCCCCTGTTTCTACATCTATTCCAATGCCACGACGTCCAGGTAATTCATATAAATTTCCACCCTCAGGCAGTTCAATCCAATCTTCTACTGGAATTGGGTAGGCATCCCAACCAGCACGACCCACAGTATAAAGGCTAGTGTCTTCAAAAATTTGGCCCTCGCCATCCGAATATAATAAATAAGGTGATGTTGATAATGTCATGGTATAAATTAAGATGCTTTATTTGATGTTATTTGGTTAGCAATGGCAATTTGTTCCCCACAAAAAGTATTGAATTCAATAGTGATAGCCTCCGTTACAGGCTCATTAATATCCTTTTGGATGAGCCTATTATTTTTAAAATCAATAGTAATAATGTCGTCTTTAATGAGGGTATTTTGGATCATTGACCATGGAAATTGTTTCTTTGGAAAGGTATTTATGACTATTCCAGCTGGGTCAAATGCAATTTCGTAAGGGAATTTAACTTGGCGCTCAAACAAGGCTCCTATTAGATAAATTCCTGATATGATTAGGGCTTTCGGCATTAAAAACCAGCCCCAGCTTGCAAATAAAAGTCCTAATCTGTAGTAGGGTACGCCACCTTGTTTTTTTTGATACAGACAAAAAATGAACCAACATATTATCGAGGTGATAATGGCGATAATCAATGCAGGTTTAGCGTACAAGCCTTTGTAGATTCCAAAAGCGAATCCCAAAATGCTCAATAAATACATAAATTGGCTCACTTGATCCACCTTTTTAAAATCGGGGGTTTTGCAAACAATGATGTAGTCAAATATGCGCATAAAATGTATTTATAAGATAGTTAAATTTTGGTGCAATTTAAGCCCATTTGTTTAACTTTGCATCATGAAGAAAACGCATATTATTTTATTGGTACTTATTGCAGCTGCAATTGTAGTATTAATTAGTTACACAGGCGATTTAAGCAGTTATGAAACCATTGGATCTGCAAAGCAAAAGCAGGGCAAATTTTTGAATTTAATTGTAAAAATGGACAAGTCTATTCCTGTGCAATATGATCCAGTGAAGGATCCAAATTTATTAAAGTTTGCGGTGCAGGATAGTTTAGGTGGAAAAATTAGTGTGGTTTATCATAATGCAATGCCAACGGACATGGAAAAATCAGAGCGATTGGTGTTAAAAGGGAAAGTACAAGGGGATGTTTTTGAATGTTCTGCAATTGTTTTAAAATGTCCTTCAAAATATAAGGACAATGCTGCAGCCAACAAAAATCAACCCGTGGCTATTGCCAACTAATTTGGTGCGGTAGATTTATTTAAATTATTTCAAATTACTCGATGAATACATCAACAAATGCGGCAGCTGTGCAATTTATAGGAGAACATTTATTGCCTGGGCAGTTGGGCTATTTCTTAACCATACTTTCTTTAGTGGCTTCATTGGTAGCCACTTTTTCATTTGCAAAAGCCTTTTATGCAAAAGAGTTAGACAGTCAAAACGAATGGAAAAAATTAGCCAACATTGCATTCATTATTGAATCTGTTGCAGTTTTTGCTTGTTTTATTATTCTGTTTTATGTGATTTCAAATCATATGTTTGAATACAAATATTCTTACATGCATAGTGATAAGCATATGCCTCCACAATATTTGTTGAGTTGTTTTTGGGAAGGGCAGGAAGGTAGTTTTTTATTGTGGAGCTTTTGGCATTGTGTGTTGGGACTAATTGTAATGAATCGTTCTGATAAATGGAAAAAAGATTCATTCGGAGTATTAATGGTTTTAAGTTTTACTCAATTTTGTTTAGCTACTATGGTGGTGGGTTTATATGTTTTTGGACATAAAATTGGTAGTAGTCCATTTAATTTATTGAGAGATGAAATGCCTTGGCCAATACTTTCTCGACCTGATTATTTACAATTATTAAAAGACGGAACGGGATTAAATACTTTATTACAAAACTATTGGATGGTGATACATCCACCTATTTTATTCTTAGGTTTTGCATCCACCAGTATTCCTTTTGGATTCGCGGTAGTAGGTTTATTAAAGAAGGATAATAAATGGATGGTAAATGCTTTGCCATGGGCAACTTTTTCAGCAGGCATTTTAGGATTGGGTATAATGATGGGTGCTGCTTGGGCTTATGAAAGCTTAACTTTTGGTGGTTATTGGGCATGGGATCCTGTAGAGAATGCATCGCTGGTTCCATGGTTAGTATTGGTGGCAGCGATTCATACTGCCATGATTTATCGTAAAACAGAAACTGGGTTACGTATTACTTATTTGTTTTTTGGACTCAGCTTTTTGTTAGTAGTGTATTCTACTTTTTTAACAAGAAGTGGAATTTTAGGCGATACTTCGGTACATGCTTTCACTGATCTTGGAATGAATGGACAATTATTAGCATTTTTATCTGTATTTGTAATTCCATTTTTTGTATTGTTTTTTGCAAGATTCAAATTCACGTCAGATCCTGCAAAAGAAGATGCAGTTGATAGTCGTGAGTTTTGGATGTTGGTGGGTTCATTGGTTTTGTTTTTATCAGCGGTTGTAATTATTTCAATTACTTCAATTCCTGTTTATAATAAAATATTTGGAACTAAGATTGCACCTCCGGAAGATCCTGCGTTTGCACATAATCAGGTACAAGTATTTGTGGCGATTATTGTTGGAGTATTGTCAGCCATTGGACAATACTTAAAATATAAAGGAGGATCTGAAAAAGGTAGTTTCCTAAAAAGTATAAGTAGCTCTTTAATCATTACTGCTGTGATAAGTGCGATTATCTTTGCATTTGTGGGTATTGCTTTTAAAGAAAAAGGAGTTGGTTTTTTAGCTGCACTATTTATTGCAACTGTTACTTCGGTTTTTTCAATTGTAGCCAATGCACATTATTGGATTGTTATATTAAAATGGAAAATGAAATCGGCAGGTGCAAGTATTGGCCACATTGGTTTTGGTATGGTCTTGTTAGGCATATTATTATCCTCATCTAACAAAACAGTTTTAAGTTGGAATACTACTGGAATTAATGTGATTCAAAAAGATCCTAATGGAAAGAGTCCAGCAGGAAATCCAATGGAGAATATTACATTATTTGAAACCATTCCAACGGATATGGGTAAATACATGGTGACTTATTTAAGAGACACCGTTGATAATTTAGATAAAAAATTCTTCGAATTAAAGTTTGCAGAAAAAGGGATCAATAAGGTGGCGAAAGATTCTTTTTATTTATATCCAGATGTTTTAAAAAACAATAAAGGCATGGAAGGGTTCTCTGCAAATCCTTCTTCAAAACATTATTGGAACAAGGACATTTTTGTTTATGTGACTTCGTTTCAGGATCATTCAAAGGAAGATACTGTTCAGTTTAAGCCACATCAAATTAAAATAGGTGACTCCGTTTTTTATAGCAATGGATATGTGAAGTTGGAAAAAGTTTTAGTAAATCCTAATCCTAATAGAGCCTCCAATGTGAATGAATTGGTTTTACAAATGTCGGTGCATAGTGTTACTGGTCTTTCCTATGAAGCAAAGCCTGCTATCAGATTAGAAGGCATGAATATGACCATGATTCCAGATACGATCAGAGCACAAAATTTAATTTTGAACTTTAATAATGTAGTGGATCAGACCAAAGGAATTTTACAAATTGGAATTAAAGAGGCTTCCTCCCTTTCCAATTTAATTACCTTAAAAGTGTATGAGTTTCCATTTATCAATGTGTTATGGATTGGTGTTATTGTTATGACTTTTGGTTTTATGGTAAGCACCTGGGCTAGAGTAAAGGCGTTAAAGTCAAGATAATTTTACCATTAAAGTCTTTAGTTAAAGGTTACTTTTTATAAATTAGGGTATCAATTCATAGCCAAGGCTAGCAACAATGATAAAAGTAGTTAAGTACATATTACCATTATTTTTTTGTGCAGTTTATTCCAATAAATTAACTGCACAAAAAAGCGCATTTGATACCCTGCGTGTGGAGGCTTTTATAACACCCGAGGGGGATACAATTCCTACAGCATGGTTACCTACTGTGGAAGTTAAATCCATCATGACTGCTCAGGCAAAAAAACAATGGCAGGAATGGACAAGGCTGCGCAATGCTGTTTACGTTACTTATCCATATGCATTAAGGGCAAGCATGGTTATTAATGATGTTAATAGTCAGTTGAGGAACGTAACGGATGAAAAGAAAAGAAAGGAAATTATTAAGTTAAGAGAGAAGGATTTAAAGCGTGATTTTGGAGATAAAGTCACTAATCTTTCTATTTATCAAGGTAAGGTACTTATGAAATTAATTAAGAGAGAGACGGGTAATAATTGTTACGAATTAATTAAAGAATATAAGGGTGGGTTTAATGCTGGACTTTGGCAAACTGTTGCTTATTTATTTAGCAGTAGCTTAAAGCAACAATATGATCCAAAAGGGGAGGATCACCAAATTGAACAATTTGTAATTGAAGTGCGTAAACTATATGGTTTAAGAAGTTAGTTTTTTGGGGTAGGTTTTTGTACCTTTACCCAATAGTTACAACCATTATGAGTGAAGAAAAAAGTCTGAATTTTATTGAAGAAATTATTTCCGAGGATCTTGCCTCAGGAAAATACGCGTCTATATTAACCAGGTTCCCTCCAGAGCCTAATGGTTATTTACATATAGGACATGCAAAAAGCATTTGTTTGAATTTTGGTTTAGCAAAAAAATTTGGTGGAAAAACCAATTTGCGTTTTGATGATACCAATCCTGCAAAGGAAGATATTGAATATGTTGATAGCATTAAAGAGGATGTAAAATGGTTGGGTTTTGAATGGGAAAAAGAATGTTATGCTTCGGATTATTTTGATCAATTGTATGCATTTGCAGTGCAATTAATTGAGAAAGGCTTGGCTTATGTGGATGATAGCACTGCCGAAGAAATTGCACAACAAAAAGGAACTCCAACGGTACCAGGTACAGGAAATGCATTTAGAAATAGAAGTATTGAGGAAAACTTGGAATTATTTGCTGGCATGAAAGCAGGCAAGTATGCGGATGGTGAAAAAGTGTTGAGAGCAAAAATAGATTTAGCAAGTCCTAATATGCATATGCGTGATCCTTTATTGTATCGTATAAAGCGCGCGCATCATCATCGTACAGGCGATACTTGGTGTATTTATCCAATGTATGATTTTGCGCATGGACAAAGTGATTCAATAGAAAATATTACACACTCTATATGTACATTGGAATTTATTCCACATCGGTCATTGTATGATTGGTGTATTGAACAATTGGGTATTTATCCTTCACATCAATATGAGTTTGCGCGTTTAAATATGACCTATACGGTGATGAGTAAACGTAAATTATTACAATTGGTAGAGGATGGATTAGTGGAAAGTTGGGATGATCCTCGTATGCCAACCATTAGTGGTATGCGTCGTAGAGGATATACCCCTGAAAGTATCAGAGATTTTTGTGAAAGAATCGGCATTGCTAAAAGAGAGAATATTATTGATTTTAGCTTGTTGGAGTTTTGTGTAAGAGAGCATTTGAATAAAGTTGCTATGCGCCGAATGGTGGTGACCAATCCCATTAAATTAGTGATTACTAATTTTGATAAAGGAGAAGAAATTTTACTTTCCGAAAATAATCCTGAGGATCCAAATGGAGGGACCCGTGAAGTTCCATTTAGCAATGAGCTCTGGATAGAGCGTGAAGACTTTATGGAAGAACCTACTAAAAAATATTTTAGATTAGGACCAGGCTTATCTGTTCGTTTAAAGAGTGCTTATATTGTTACCTGCGAAAATTTTGAAAAAGATGCAGCAGGTAATATAACTACCGTTTATGCTTCTTACAATCCTCAAAGTAAGTCCGGGCAAGATACGAGTGGTATTCATGTAAAAGGAACCTTGCATTGGGTAAGTGCAAAACATGCAGTACCTGTTTTATTAAATGAGTATGATCGTTTATTTAACGTGGAGGATTTATCTAGTGCCGATGGAGATTTTAAAGATGATATCAATCCAACTTCTCTAAATATAGTTAATGCGTATGC
Organism: uncultured Bacteroidota bacterium; assembly: GCA_903874055.1. Taxonomy (GTDB): domain Bacteria; phylum Bacteroidota; class Bacteroidia; order Chitinophagales; family Chitinophagaceae; genus Sediminibacterium. The sequence goes on from CAIQQR010000101.1 coordinate 23,661, forward strand.
TGAGCCTGCATTGGCTAGCGATCCATTAGATGTTCGTTTTCAATTTTTAAGAAAAGGATATTTTTATCAGGATACTAAAAGTACCAAGGATAAATTAATTTTTAATCGTACAGTAGGACTAAAAGATGCTTGGGCAAAGGAGCAAAAAAAATAGATTTACTTTAAAAAAGTAAAATCAAAAAGGAAACTATGTTAAATCTAGAAACATTTAAAGCCAATTGGGATAAACAGTTTCCAGATATTAATTTGCATAAAACACATTTTATTCTTGCTGTAAGTGGAGGAGTGGATAGTGTTGTCCTTGCTCATTTAATGCATGCCATTAAATCAAAATGTACCATTGCACATGTTAATTTTCAATTGAGAGGAGCGGAGAGTGTTCGTGATGAAAATTTTGTACGTGATTTTTCTTCACAATTAAAAATGCCTATTGAAATTCATGCCTGCGAAACTGCAAAATATGCGGAGACTTATAAAATGGGAATTCAGCAAGCTGCTCGGGAAATTAGGTATGCTTGGTTTGGTGCTTTAACTGAAAATTTAGCCAAAAAAGAATCAACACCTGTTGTAGTATTAACTGCACATCATGCGGATGATCAGGTGGAGACCATATTGATGCAATTATTTAGAGGTACCGGTATTCATGGACTAACAGGTATTCCAGCCCGTAGAAAAGACGTTTTAAATATTGCTAGGCCATTACTTATTTTTAGCAAGGCCGAAATTAAATCCTATGCTAATGCAAATGGTATTTCCTATGTAGAGGATAGTAGCAATGAAAAAAATGATTACACCAGAAATTTAATTCGTAATCAATTACTGCCCCAGGTTGCTACTATTTATCCAATGGTGCAGGAAAATATTTTAGCCACCTCTGAAAGATTAAAAGAAGCCGAAGAGATGGTAACAACAACAGTGGATACATTTTGGAAAAAAGGTTTTAAATATAAAAAAGGTATCCCCTCAATTCCCATTTCCTATTGGCAAAAAGTAAAAGGCAATGCTACCTATACTTGGGGCTTGATAAAACAATATGGATTCAAGCCACAGCAAATTGAAGAAGTGTATAAAATTTTAGAAGCTTCTAAAGGTGCTTTCATTGCATCGGCTACACATAAATTTATCAACTGGGAAGGGCACATTCAAATTGTAAGTAATAAACTTGATAAAGAATATCTCACAATTCCTGAAAATGTAATTGCCCATCTTACTACTTTAAATTTAAAATACGGGGTATTGAAATTTGAATTACTAGACAATACTAAAGATCTATTTATTGACAAGGATCCCAAATATGCTTATTTAGATGCAGCTAAAATGGATTGGCCATTACTATATCGTAGCTGGGAATCAACTGATTATTTTTATCCATTAGGGTTACGTAAAAAGAAAAAGTTGAATCATTTTTTAGGGAGCCTCAAATTAAGCCCCAAGCATAAAGAAAGTATAACGGTAATTTCAGTTTCCAATAGAATATGTTGGGTCGTTGGCAAGAGAATTGATGATCGATTTAAAATAAGCCCCTCTACTAAAAAATTGCTAAAAATTACCTGGGAAGAAGCACATTAAAACGGGGAATTTCAATATTAATTCGATATTTTTATAGGCCTACATTGGTATTCATATAGAAATATATTTTAATATTTTAATGCGTACATTAACATACAATAAGTTAATATTAATACTAATAGCAGTATTGACATCAAGCATTGCATGGTCGCAGGATTTTTCAAATAAAGGAAAAGATTTTTGGGTAGGTTACGGAAGTCATGTTTCTATGTATAACGCTACTGGTGATCCAAATGCTAGTGGAGGTTCACAAAATTTAGTTTTATATTTCACATCTGATCATGATGCAAATGTTACAGTTGAAATTCCAGCATTAGGATTTTTGAAAACATATAAAGTGGTTGCTAATACAGTAACCATTTCGGACGCCATGCCAAAAACTTCAGCGTCTGATGCAAGAATTACTGCTGAAGGGAAATCGGATAAGGGTATTCATATTACATCCGATTTTGCTATTATTGCTTATGCTCATATTTACGATGGTAGTGTTTCAGGAGCAACATTATTATTCCCTACCAATACTTTAGGACGTTCTTATTATTCAATCAATTACAAACAAATTTCAAATAGTCCATTCTCTTATTGCTATGCTTATGTTATTGCAACAGAGGATTCTACTAATGTTGAAATTGTATTAAGTGCCAATACACAAGGTGGTTATAAAGCAGGGGATACCATCAAAGTTGCATTGAATAAAGGGGAGCTTTATAACATTTTTGGAAAAGTGCTTACATCAGCTTCTAATTCATCAACAGGAGAGGACTTAACGGGTACACTAATAAGATCCGTAGCCACAGCCACAAGTACTTGTAAAAGAATTGCCGTTTTTTCTGGCTCTGGGAAAATTAGCATTTTTGATAATAATTCAAAAACTGCAGATAATTATATTCAACAAGCTTTGCCAGCGAATGCATGGGGAAAAAAGTATTTGACCGTGCCAACTGCTCAAATGCCAAACAATATATTTAGGGTGGCAGTGAGTGATTCATCTGCCAAAGTTAAATTAAATGGCCAACTCCTTGCTAAGAGTAGTTTGAATAATAATTTTTATTATGAATTTCAATCGAATGGGGCAAATGCAATTGAGTCTGATTTGCCAATTATGGTGGCACAGTATATTACCACCACCGGTAGTTATGGTAATGTGAATAATCATGGAAATGGAGATCCTGAAATGATTTATTTATCGCCTATTGAACAAACCATTAATAAAGTGACCATAAATTCAACTCCTTATGCAAAAATTGTTGACACTTTACATTTTGTAAATATCGTTATTCCAAAAGGAGGTGTTTCAAGTTTATTAGTAGATGGAGTAGCTCCTAAAAATCCAATTCCTCATCCAGGTGATACTAGTTTTGTATATTATCAACTTTCATTAAAAGCAGGAGCCCACACTATTGTTGCAGATTCTGGATTTAATGCCATTGCCTATGGATATGGAAGTGTTGAGTCCTATGGATATAATGCAGGGACCAATGTGGTGGATTTATATCAAAAATTAACAGTGAACAATCAATATGGAACAGTAAAATTACCTGCTACTTGCAGAGGAACTCCTTTTAAAGTATCTATTACATTGCCTTACCAGCCACTTTCATTGGCTTGGAATATTCCTAACTACCAAAATATTCCTGCGGACTATGCTCCTAAATATGATTCTACCTATATAGTTAATGGACGTAATATTTATAGGTATTCTTTGAATCAATATTTAACTTACGATAGTGTTGGAAACTATAATATTCAATTAAAAGTATTTAATCCAACAGGAGATGGATGTAGTGGGGAGCAAGCCATTGATTTTGATTTAGTCGTGTATAGTCCTCCAAAAGCGGATTTTACGCTTAATATAACCAATTGTTTAGGAGATTCCTTATTCTTTAAGGACAATACTTTACTAGGCCCAGATGATAGAAAATTAATTGCATTTAATTGGAAATTAGGTAATGCTGCCTATGTAAATGCAAAAAATTATTCAGTTAAAGCGGATACTGTAGGATCTATTCCTTTAAATTATTTTATAGTAAATGATATTGGATGTTTAAGTGATACCCTAAGTTCAAATTATATAATTGACAGTGTGCCAAAAGTTAATTTCAATATTCAAAATCTAAAATGTATTGGTGGGAGTATTCAGTTTACAGATAGCTCTTTTGCAAGATTGGGAACGCAACTTTCAAAGTGGATTTGGAATTATGGGGATAGTAGTTTGGTAGATAGTTTAACAACTAATGCTGTAGTTAATCATATGTATGATTCTGCTAAAAAGTATATTATACATTTATCAGTTGCTACTGCAAATGGTTGTATTGTTTCGCAATCCAAAACGATTCAAGTAAATCCAAAACCTATTGTAGGGTTTACCTTACCTGAAATTTGTTTAAAGGATCCATATGCTCAATTCATAGACACCACAAAAATTGCCGACGCTTCTAATAATTTTAAATATTTGTGGGATTTTGGAGAACCTACCAATACGCAAAGTCCAAATACCAGCATAGTTGCTAATCCCAAACATCGTTATTTGGTTCCGGGCACCTATCAAGTGAATGAAAAAGTAACAAGTATAAATGGATGTGTAGCGGATACTACATTGGCATTTACGGTGAATGGATCAGTCCCTTTGTCTAGTTTTAATATTATAGATTCTGCTGCATTATGCTCTAATTTACCGGTACAGTTAAATAACACTTCATTTGTAGATATTGGTAAAATTGGCAAATTAATTATTTATTGGGACTATGCTAAAAATCCTTTGGATACCACCATTGATGAAAATCCATCAATCAATAAAATATACAAACACAACTACACTAATTTTCACTTCCCAGATAAGATGAATTATAATATTAGTTTAGTTTCTTATTCAGGAGAAAATTGTTTCGATCAAAAAACATCCAATATTTCAATAGTTCCGCCACCTCAAAGTTTTAGTATAAGTTCAACCAAGGATTATTTATGTATTGCAGATTCTATTTCATTTTCGCCAATTATAAATGGAGGAGTTCCTTCCTTTTCCTATGATTGGATAGTGAGCAATGCGGCTGCTAATTTCAATAACAATGTACTGAGCGGAATAAAAAAAGGTTCAGTTGATATTGATGTAAAAGTGACAGATAGTTTAAAATGTGTTTATTCATACAGTAAATTAAAAACGATTGAAGTTAGAGATATTCCAATTGCAACCATACAAGCAAAGGATACCAATATTTGTAACCAAGATCCCATTGTTTTAAAAGGAGCTGGAAGTAATCAATTTAAATGGTATTTGAATAAAACGGTTTTGGCATCTTCAATTGTAGACACCTTTACTACTAATTTACCAGGGTTTTATAAAGTGCAGGTTTTTGATGGATTTTGTAATTCATTGTTATCAGATTCTGTACAAATTTATCAATACCTGATACCTAAATACAATTTTACTAATACCAATTATATATGCGTAAATACTCCAGTTAGAATTGTTGGGAATACTTTTGATGCAAAAGGAACCCATTTTAATTGGAATTTTGGAGACAGTACCAATTCAACGATAGCCAATCCAGGCACACACAATTATACAATAAAAGGTATTTATCAAATTAAGCTAGCTTATACCAATGATTATTGTCCAAAATACAATGATTCTACATCGAGTGATTCTATAAAAGTGGTAGATCCACTAAAAGGCAAGGATTATACGATGTTTGTGTTAGGCGGAATTGATACTACACTTGTAAATATTAAAACCGATTCTGGGTATATACAATATAATTGGTCACCTGGAACTTATCTTTCCACCATTTTTTACAAGAATCCTGTTTTCAATGGAGATAAAACAATTGATTATATTTTAACAAGAACAGATACATTAAGTCATTGTCAAATTGAAGATACCTATCATATAATTGTATCAAATGATGTGGTATTGTCAGTGCCTAAGGCGTTTACCCCAAATAATGATGGGTTAAATGATGTTTTAAAGTTAGAATATGGTGCTGGATTGAAAACTTTTAATTATTTTAAATTATTCAATAGGTGGGGTAAGTTGATTTTTGAAACTTCCAATGTGAATGGTACTTGGGATGGCAAATTCAATGGAAGAGAGCAGGACGTAGATGCGTATACTTATTTGTTGGATTATGTCACTTTTAAAGATGAACATGTTACAAAAACGGGTTCGGTTATATTATTAAGATAAATGAAACATTGCTACAAAATATTTATATTTTTTATATCCTTAATGGGGGTGACAAATGCGTATGCTCAAACTCCATTCATGTCACAGCAATTTGTAGCCACCAATTTTTTTAATCCAGCAACAGTAGGATTTGGAACTAACAATCAATTTCAAACATTTTACAGAAATCAATTTTCAGGAGTAGGAGATCCATTTAAAACCATTGGAGTGGGGGTGGATTTTGCATTATTCAAAAATGAAGATAACGAAGGGTATAATAATTTTGGAGTAGGATTGCAAGGTGTATCAGAGCAAGTATTGAATGGTATTTTACAAACCAATGAAATTACTTTAAGCCTTGCCAATAGAGTTTTTTTAAATAAGGATAGAACCAGCTTTTTTTCAATAGGTATCAGCTCCACATATATTAGTCGAAATATTGATCGTAACGCACTTACGTTTGGAGATCAATATAATTCGGGACGTTTATTTAATTCAACAAGCTTAGAGACCATTGGAAACTTCCCCACTAAGTTTTCAACCAATGGAGGAATTATGTATTCTTTTGTTTCTCCTGATGTTTTTTTACAAACTGGAGCAAGTACATTTTATATCAACAGAAGTGCCAATGCACTTAACTATGGCAATGTTAATCAGTCTTTTCAAATGGTTACTACTTTAAATTATGAGCATCGATTTATGGAAGACAATACCTATGTTATTCATGCTGATTATCAAAATAGATTGGAAGCTGAATTTGTATATGTGGGTGGTGCCATTGGTTTACCAATTTATGCAATGGACGAGCAGCAAAATAAATTTTACGTAGGTTGTTTTTATCGTTCTAAAGATGCGATTGTTCCGTATGTAGGATTGTTATATAATAAATACAAAATTGGACTTACTTATGATATTTATCAAAATAGTTTGACCAGTGCTAATTTACACCCCCAAACCATTGAGTTTAATTTATCTACTTATTTAGGGAGAAATATTTCAAAAAATTTGAAAAGCATATTCAATTAATTGAAGCTTAAAGTACTCCATATTATTGTTGGATTGATTATTTCAATCTGTAGCTTTGGGCAAACGGATACTGAATTTTGGTTTGGTGCACCCGCTATTACTCCTGGTCATGAAAACACACCCATTGTATTTAGAATTACAAGTTACGAAAATCCAGCAGTGGTTACTATTTCAGAACCTGCCAATGCAGCATTTGTTCCCATTGTAATTAACCTTGCTGCCAATTCAACTATTACACAAGATCTTACTGCGTATATCAATTCAATTGAAGCTAAGCCAAGTGCAACCGTTTTAAATTACGGAATACTCATTACTTCCACTGCAAATATTTCGGCCTATTATGAAGTAGGAAGAACAAGAAATCCTGAAATATTTCCATTAAAAGGGAATACTGCAAAAGGAATTGATTTTATCATTCCAACACAAACCCAATATGATAATAGATTAGGTATTACACCTAATGCCAATAATGGTTTTGTGATTGTAGCAACTGAAAATAATACTTCCATTGATATTACCCTTACGCATCCAGATGGAAATGGTCATGCTGCGGGCACTTTTACAATTGTGTTAAATAAAGGTCAAACCTATGCTGTCATTGGCGGTAGTGCATCGGCAATTTTACACTTAGGAGGATCTGAAATAAAATCCAATAAATCTATTTGTGTTACTATTTATGACGACTCTATATATGTAGGAGGAAGTTTGGATTTGGCAGGAGACCAAATTGTTCCTGTTTTTAATACAGGCTCCGAATTTATTGTTGTGAGAGGTGCATTTAGTCCAGCATCTTTCACAAATACCGATTTTTACTTTATTTGGGCAACGGTGGATGGGACTAATATTTATTTAAATGGATCAACCATTCCAGTGGCGACCATTAATAAAGGGCAGTCTTACAAAGGCTTACTGACAGATAATAGTGTTTACATTACCACCAGTAATCCAAGTTATGTTTTGCAATTTACAGGAGTAGGGACCGAAGTAACTGAAACCTCATTACCTAGTATAAAATGTACAGGATCTAGTAATGTAAGTTTTGTACGATCAACCAATGAAACTTTTTCTTTGAATTTAATTTGCAAAGCAGATGATGTTGATAATTTCACTTTAAATGGAGTAGCTGGTATTATAACTTCTAATCTATTTTTTGATGTTCCAGGTGCAACTGGTTGGAAAGCAGCGAGAATCAATACTGCCAACCTTCCTAATTTAAATGCGTTGGTTCCCAACGGAGTAGCAACCTCTGTTAGCAATAGTACAGGGTTATTCCATTTAGGTTTTTTAAATGGAGGTTCAAATTCTGGGGCAAGATTAGGTTATTTTTCAAACTATAGTAAGGTGGCCATGGCGCCTAACTTAATTACAAAATCTTGTTTAGGATCCGATATACAGCTGGCTGCTAGATTATTAAATAATGTGATTTATAGTTGGTCAGGCCCTAATAATTTTACCAGTTCTATTTATAATCCAGTTATTCAAAAATCAAAAACCTCAGATTCAGGCTACTATTATGTTCAGGCCACCATCCCAGGTTGTGGTACTTCTGTGGACAGTATACATATAACAGTGAACCCGTTGCCAACTATACAATTAGTAAAGTCCTTAGATACTGTATGTATAGGTTCAAGTAAATTAATCAATTTTAATTTGACTGGTCAATCACCATGGAATCTGGTGTATACAAATGGAATTAAAACTGATACGGTTAAAAATTTGATGAATATAAGCAGTAGTTTTTCAGTGAATCCAACAGCTACTTCAATTTATAAAATCAGTAATATCATTGATAGCAATGCATGTACTTTGGATACCAACAAAAATACGGTACAGGATACTATGCGGGTTAGTAAGTTACCTATAGCTAATTTTACTTTTTCGTCAATACATTGTGAAAAAAACGGTACTATTTTTACGGATGCCTCCCAATCTGATTTAGATGCAATTACAAATTGGAATTGGGATATGGGTAATGGAACAAAACTTAATGTAAATAGGAATACACCATTTAGTCAGGTGTATTCCTATTGGGGAAAAGACACGGTTAAATTATCTGTAGTGTCTAGTTTGGGATGTAAGAGTGATACGATTTCAAAAATTATTGCAATCAATCCTTTGCCTGTTGTTGGTTTTACTATCCCCAATGTATGTTTAGACGGAGGGTTGGCCAAATTTAAAGACACGAGTATTTATAAATCTTTTCCAACTACATTTACTTATAATTGGAATTTTAATGCAGGACTTAGTCCAGTTGTTCCTGCACCTACTTATGCCAATGCGCAATTAACAAGCAAAAATCCTTCTGTTTTGTATAATAAGGAAGGGGATTATGTAGTAATGCTGAAAGTGACTACCAGTGATGGTTGTATTGATTCATTATCCCAACCTTTTACTATTAATGGTTCTAATCCTAATGCAGTATTTAAGATTTTAAAGGATACTGCATTGTGTAGTAATCAAGATGTAGTTATCAAAGACAGTTCATGGGTATATCCAGGTAAAGTAGGGGTATTGCATATTTTTTGGGGAGATGGAAAAGATACGCTTATTACAGATAGTAAGATAGGTAATTTATATAATCACTATTATGCTAATGCAGTAAGAACAAATAATTTTAATAATACCGTAAAAGTACAAGCCTATTCAGGAGGAACTTGTTATGATGATTCTTTAACCAATATTCATATTGTTCCACCTCCTACAAACACATCTTTAAATTCAAGTCAAAATTTTGTTTGTATTAATGACTCCTTAATTATTCGAAATAATATATTGGGAGGCCTGTCGCCATTTATTATAAATTTAAAAACTGATAGTACAAGTATACGAATAAAAGACAGTGTCGTGTATGGACTAAGTAAGGGAGTAGCAAATATTAATTTACAACTTACGGACATTAAAAAATGTATTTATGAATATCCAAACTTATTAAGTTTAAATTTACCAGCATTGCCCATAGCAACAATGTTTGTGAAGGATACTGTGATATGCAATGGTGATTCTGTAACATTAAAAGGGCAGGGAGCTTCTATTTTAAAATGGTATAATAATAATAGTTTAGTAGGAATTTCAAACGTAGATTCATTAAGAATCGGGAGCGCTGGAAATTATAGTTTGGTAGTGAATGATGGAAACTGTAACTCTGTACCAACTCCTTTTTTTAAAATCATTGATTTTACGATTCCTTCAATAAGTATTAATTATAATACAAATTCATGTGTTAACGGTGACTTAATGATCAATACCAATGCCGCTGAAAAGTATAAAATTTATTATAATTGGGACTTTGGGGATAGTAATTATTTTAATAAAGCACAACCTATTTCACATACTTATCATCAAATTGGTAATTATGTTATCAAATTAAAAGTGACCAACGATTATTGTCCAAAGTATGAATATGCTGTTATTGGAGACACAATTCATATTGGCAGTCCGCCTGATTCTTCGAAATTCACTTTATTTGTTTTGGCAGATCAAGACACCCTTTTAAGCCCTAAAAAAATAGATTCAGGTTA